>JAFUCN010000070.1 GCA_017459665.1 Methanobrevibacter sp.
CATTTAAGTGTCACAAAATACATAAAAATAGATTGTGAGAGGGTTTTTGGTTTTGTTGGGTTAAATAACTATTTATCTTCTCACATATTTATAATTAACTACTTTTTAAAAAATTAAATTAAAAATCAGGAAATTTAAAAAAAATAATAAAGAAAAAAATAAAAAAATTAGAAAAAATTATTTATTGGACGGTCTCTGCATTAAAAATATATTTAATACTATTATATAATATATTATTATGAGAATAATTTTAGCGGGAACCGGAAGTGCAGTGGGAAAGACCACAATCGCAACCGGAATAATGAAAGCCCTAAGCGAGAAATATAATGTCCAGCCATTCAAGGTCGGACCGGATTACATCGACCCCTCATACCATACGCTGGCCACCGGAAACACTTCAAGAAACCTTGACTCATTTTTCATGAAGGAAGGCCAAATCCGTGACTCTTACATCAAGGCAATGAACAATAAGGACATTGCAGTGATTGAAGGCGTCAGGGGACTGTATGAGGGAATAGACTCAATCAATGACATCGGCAGCACTGCAAGTGTTGCAAAGGCCCTTAAGGCACCGGTTATCCTGATTATAAATTCAAGAAGCCTGGTTAAAAGTGCAGCCGCATTGGTTTTGGGCTTCAAGGCACTGGATCCGGAAATTAACATTGCAGGAGTCATCCTGAACAAAGTCAAGAACAAGGCGCACTATGAGAAGACCAAAAGGTCAATCGAGGAGATAACAAAAACAGAAGTCATCGGAGGGATCGTTCGTGACGACGGCATCTCAATTGAACAGAGGCACTTGGGACTTGTTCCTGCACGTGAAAGGGAAACCTCAATCAAGTTCATTGACATCTGGTCAAAAACCATACAGGAGTCAATCGATTTGGACAGATTGGTTGAAATAGCCAAGTCAGCACCTAAACTGACTTCTGAAACCATTCCGATATGGAATAAATTAAATAAACAGCCCGTCAGGATTGGCGTTGCCTATGATGAGGTGTTCAACTTCTACTATAAGGAAAACATCGAGGCATTGGAGGCAAACAACGCTAAAATAGAATATTTCTCACCATTGAACGATGAAACCCTCCCAGATATTGATGGATTATACATAGGCGGAGGATATCCTGAGCTGTTTTCAAGGGAATTGTCCGAAAACTCCAAGATGCTTTCTGACATAAAGCAGTTCCACCTTGACTCAAGACCAATTTTTGCCGAATGCGGAGGCCTCATGTATCTTATGAACTCAATACATGACGACAAGGTGGTTGACGTTTACCCCTACAAGGCAGTCCTGACAGACCGTGTGCAGGCACTTAAATACACAGTAGCTGAAGTACAAGAAGACAATATCATCTCCAAAAAGGGAGAGGTCTTCCACGGCCATGAATTCCACTACTCAAAAGTCATCGTTGATGACTTAAAACATAAACTTGCATTTAAAGTTACAAGAGGAAAGGGATCCTACGACCTGCAGGACGGATTCATGGCAAAAAACACCCTTGCAAGCTATGTCCACACTCATGTTGCGGCAATGCCTAACTTTGCAGGAAATCTGTGCATTTCAGCCAACGAACTGGGAGATTAAAATGAAAAAATATGATCTTTTCAATCCACTGATTGTTGTGGTTGCCGTTTTGGCATTTCTGGCAATGGGCTATGTGGGATCATTCAACTACAGGTTCGACGACCCCCTAGACATGGAAGTAATTTTGACTGTGATTTTTGCCTGCATAGTATTTGCTGTCGGCTTTTTAGCTGTCAAATACAAGATAAATATCGAAGCAAATGAAAAACTGGACATATTATCAAAAAAACTGCTTCTGGCATTGGCAATCATTGCCCTGATTTTACAGACATTGAATCTGGTATTGCTGGGCGGAATTCCCTTATTCAACTCCACCTTAAAGGCAAATGCAACAACAAACATCTGGAGAATAGCTTATCCTTTGTTTTTAATCACAATCAACTTTTTGCTTGCCAAATACTATGACAGAAAATTTTTGATTCTAGTTTTAGCCGGCGCATTGATATTTGGCCTAAACGGCTACAGGACATCTGTTTTAGGAATTCTTGGAAGCTCATTTATAACACTATACTACTTGGATAAAATATCCAAAAAATTTGCAATAGTTTTTGTTGCATTGATTATAATCGGCTTGATGGCTGTTGGATACATCGCCTCCCAATCAATTGCAGGACAGCACTGGACACTGAATCCGTTGGAGCTGATATTCTATCGTGCCGCATTTACTCTTGAAGTATTTGAAAAGATAATACCATTGGCTGGAACAACACACGGCCACATTTTAGGCATGATATTTTCATCCGGAAGTCCTCGTACATTTATCGGCGAATATGTTCTTAAATACACAGTTTGCCTAACTTCCACACTCTTCGGTCCGGTGATGCTTGACTTTGGATACGTTGGCCTGACAATTCAAATGCTATTCATGGGAGTGTTTTTGGGATTGCTGAGTAAGGTTAAAAAAAGTCTTGGAATTGGAATTTATGCAATCATTCTAACTCATACAATAATCTGGATAGAAACAGGCCCGACAGACATCATGATTTGGTTCTTATATCTGATTGGATTAATTTATTTGCTAATTATATATTTTAAAAAATAATACGGGTAGTGAGATATTAATCTCACTAAACTAAAACACAACTAATTTTATACGAAAATTAATATTATCAATATAATCAATGAAATGAAGAAAATGAATGTTCCTTTTACGATAAAGTCTGCATTCCTATCTGTGTATAGGGAAAGTCCATAGGACAGTGCCAATGCAACAAACATTTCAATCAAACCGGTAATTCCTGCATCCATTCCAAGCAATCTTCCTGCAATGAATGATATAAGGTATGAAAATATTACAACCAAGAGAATTATGACAATAGGGTTCCTGATTAACGTAAATAATGCTTGGTTTTGCCCAAATGAAGAGGCTCTTGTATCATAATTATACAAATTGGTTTGAGTATAAGGCTCTAAACTGCCGGCATTTCTCTGATGACTTCTCCTATTTAAAAGTGATGAAATCACATTAGTTCGTGGCTCATCAACTTGCCTGTATAATGTATTTTGATAAACGTAAGGATTATTTCTTCTTTGCATCAAATATTCCATATCTGATGCATCATAATTGTATTCAGGATATTCCTCATCAATATAAGCTGCAGCCCCTCCGTCATAAGGGGTATTGTCAAGGGTTGTTTGATTTGTCCTGTCCTGATACTTTTTGGCAAGTTCAAGGAGATTGTCACGATCAACCAGCTTGATGTTTTTTCTAAGGGCATAGTTTTTAGCCTGCTCTGAGAAATATGCTGAAGTAACAATAGTTACCTTGGAAGCCTTAATAGTGGCCTGAACATCTTCCATTTCCTTTAATACGTCGACTCCGATTCTAAACTCTTTTTCATAATTTTTACATGCTACAACTACACCAAAGTCCCCAATTGTTGTGGGTAGAATTGCGTATATGTCGATGACTTTTTGAGAGGTTTTAAAATTCTTATAAACCTTAAAACCAGAATCCTCCATTACTTTCGCTATAAAATTAATTAATTGTGGTTTTTCCAAGTTTCCACCCGCATGTGTTTTTTACAATAATAGTATATTTTATAGATTAAATTGTTATTAAAGTTTTTTATAATAAA
>JAFUCN010000071.1 GCA_017459665.1 Methanobrevibacter sp.
GTAACTGATGCATCAGTATTGTCGATGAATCCCGGCAATACTAGTTGAAGGTCCATGTTGAATTGAGGGTCAAGTGTACCTGTAATTGTTGTAGGAATGTCATATTCACCATCAGGTACAATCAATATCACATCATAGAAGTCAAAAATGTTTTCGCTGAATTGAATATCTCCTGCATTGAAGATGTTTGCAAACTCACCAGCAAAGTTGATTCCAAATAGGGATTTTGTAAGTACTAAAGATTTGTTGTTGTAAATTGCTCCACCTCTGCCGTTTGCGGTATTGCCAACTAATGTGGAATTATCCACAACCGTAATATTATCATTATAAATGGCACCACCGTCAATTTCACTGGATGCTCCGG
Source organism: Methanobrevibacter sp. (assembly GCA_017459665.1). Classification (GTDB taxonomy): domain Archaea; phylum Methanobacteriota; class Methanobacteria; order Methanobacteriales; family Methanobacteriaceae; genus Methanocatella. Next base: position 365 of record JAFUCN010000071.1, read on the forward strand.
TGAATGTTGAATTAAAGATATTTGCTTCATTTCCATTGAAAATTGCTCCACCATATCCGTTTGCAGTGTTATCTTCAAAAGTAGAGTTTAAGACTTTTAAAGTTCCTTCATTATAAACAGCTCCACCATTGTACCCCTCATTTTCTGTGAAAACAGTGTCTTTAATGGATAATGAATTCTTGTTATATATTGCACCACCATTTCCGCTGTTGTAGTTGTCTGTGAAATTAGAGGATACAATTTCTGCAAACCCATTGCTGTATACAACAGAACTTATATTGATAATATTACTTGAAAACTCAACTTTATCAATGAATAAATTCATATCATTCAAAACAATAGCATTGTCAACGAAATTAAGTGAAAATGTGCTGTTAAATATATTTAATTGGCCTGAATTGTATATAATAGCACCTGTTTCAAAACTTTCAAATGTACAGTTCTTAAGTGTTAAAGTACCATAATTTTCGATTGCTGCATGAGTTTTTATGGCTCCATCAGTAAAGTAAATGCCGTCAAATACAACACTGCATCCTTCAGCTATTGTAAAGAACCATTTTGCACTGCTTCCATCGAAAATAACCCCATCATCTCTGAAATTTTTAAGGGTGAATGATTTGCCGATATCAATTTCCATATTGTCTTCATCATAATAATTTACATTTGCATAAATAACACCATTTTGTGCAACTGCATCAATAGCATCAGTTAAATTTTCATATACTTCATCTTCGGATATGATGAAATTTGGAACTATCATTACAACTTCATCATCAAAGATATATGTATTGAATTTATGGTCATTCATTACACCAATAGTATAGTTTCCACCCATAACATCCTCAAAAGTGATGTTGAAATCAGGATTTCCGTTGTTGTAAAATGTGTATAAAGGTACCTGACCGAAGTATAATAAAACCACAGAATCAAATCGATCATTAGATGTACCGTTAACATAGACAGTCTGGTTGATTTTATCTATACTGAAATCTATTTCACCATTACCGTTAAATACACAATATTGAGAAGTTATTTCCTCAACATTACCTCCAGCAAAGTAATTCCTCACTCTCTCATCATCTTCACCTTGGTAGTTTTCTAAAAAGGTACATAAGTAGAATGTTGCTGATGTTGTTTGACCGTCCCAATTATCAGATGCAATATAGATTGCTCCACCTTCATCTTCTGCATAATTGTTTATAAATGTAGTGTTTACTGCAATAACCATTGCATCATTTTCAGCATCAGATTGACCAATATATATGGCTCCACCCTGAGTAGCTTGGTTATTGTAGAAATTACAGTTCATCAAGGTCAAAGTACCTGCTTCTAGGTCAATAGCTCCACCATAAGTACATTTTCCTCCAGTTACTGTAATGTTTTCAAGTGTAACGGTAGGACCATCCGTCTGCTCAATATATGGAACAGGAGGAGTTGTTTCAGTCATCTCTATTTCAGTTTCATATGTTAAAAGCATGAAGTAATCTACACCTCCACAGTCAAAGATAACCTCTTCATTTCCATAAGCTCTGATTGTTAATTCCACTTCTCCTTCAATATCCATACTAGATACAGAATATGTTCCACCTCTAACTGTAATGATACCTGCACCATATAACACAGCTTCATCAACTGCATCTTCTAGAGTATCAAAATAGCTATAATCATCATCTTCATCGTATTGATAAATGAATCTGTCTTCATCCCCCTCACCAAGATTGTTATCATCTGGAGAAGCACGAAGGTTTTCATTGTTGAGATTAATTGCGGATTTCATAACAGACAATGAAGTCTTTTGAATACTATCAGTTGAATAGTATAGGTCGTCACCTTCAAAAACTGCATTGATTTCATAGTTTTCATCATTCAAATCTGAAAGGAGCAAATCATCCCTGCAGGACTGGGTTACACTATAATCAACATCTTTATTTGAATCTGTGACCATGTATTTTATATTTCCAACTGCATTATCCGGAGCTGAAACCTTGAAGACAGCTTCATTCGAACCTGCAACTTTATCAGATACGCCTAAAGTGAATAGGGCAAGGTTTTTATTGACTTTCAAAGTGGCCTCAGTGTAATTTGATATGTAGTTTACACGTGCCCTTGAAGTGACTTTGATTGCGTGACTTCCAGGTTCAAATGTTTTTTCTATTTCAACAGATCTGCTTCCATTAATAAATTTGGCAGTCTTGTAATCTTCAATTTCTATAATATATATTGACGGAACATTAGTTTCTATGTTTAGAATAATAGTGTCTCCATATCCTACTTCCACATCCGCTACAGATATGGTAGGATTAGCTTTATAAACTTCAAAATTAACAACAGCTGATGAGAAAGCAAAGTCATCATAATCATAGAAAGCAACAAGTGAATATTTTCCAGCATCCAATTTCAATGCCTCAATTTCTTCTTTTGTATAATATTTTCCATTTAATTGATAACCCAATGTACCCATAGCATCTGAAGGCAGCCTTTCAACGACTTTCAGGGTTTCACCATAGGTAATGTTGTCAACTGAAACATCAAATTCAATTCCATTACGGTTAACTCTGAAAATTTCGGTTATGCTGTCCATCAGATATGTGTTATTGTTGGAATCCATAATATTGTTTAAAACAGCATAATATTTTCCATGATCTAAAATCTCTGTTTCATAGGTAAATTCATTATTTTTGATATCAACCATGACATTTTCACCAGCAACTGTTAAATTGACAGCTGTGTTGAGATTGGTACCGATATCTACTGTACCATTGATAATTGAATTTGCACCATATTGAACAGACAATGCATTCAATTTTGCATTTTTAACATCAAAAATGGAATCCTGAACTACTGTAAATCCGTTGTTGTGGATATGTCTGTTTTCTCCAGTGTTATTTTCAAAAATACACTCATCAATGAATGCAGTTACTTTAGGAGATGTTGCAATAGCTCCAGTTGCTGCAGTGTTATTTATAAAGACACTACTTTCTACAAATAATGTGAGCTTTTTATTATAAGGGTTTTTGATTAAAATTACGGAACCTAACTTGCCTAAGTTATTATCGAAGATACAACTTTCAATGTATGCTTTTGAAGCTCCATCAAGGCACATTACTCCACCGTCAACCTTGCTGTTGGAGTTGTTTTCAAAATGGGATGTGTCAATATCCAGAACTGCTTCGCCAGCGTTGGCATTAACATATATTACTCCACCTTCAAGTTGGGCATTTTCACCCAAACTGTTTTTGATGTCGTTTTTCTTGAAGCCAGATGATGTGACAGATAGATATCTAGAATTGTTGCCTACATATATTGCAGACCCTTTAACAGCAGTATTCTGTTCAAAATCACATAAAATGATTGCTGCTTCAAATTGAGATATGTTTTTGAAGTGCAATGCTCCACCTTCACGTGCAGTGTTATTTATGAATTTGGAATTTGTGATTGAAACGTCTTCATGACCAACTGATGTAACAGCCGCAGTACCTACTTTTAAAGGAGCGACATTATTTATGAAATTACAGTTATCAATTTCCAATGCATATCCGTCATGGAATATGGCTGCCCCTCCATTTTCAGCAAATGATGTCTTTGTAATCTTATTGTCTGTGAAATTACATGCAAATAATGAAAGATATCCGTGATTGACTATAGCACCATAATTGGTGTTTCTGTTATGAAGTCCTGTGAATGTTATGCCCCATATATCAACTGCAGCGTTTTCATTGACTATTATGAAATTGGCATCAGCACCTTGAGCATCAAAGATTGCGCCTTCCAATGCAATGATATCGAGAGTCTTATTGGATATAACTATTCCAGTATTCTTATAGGTGCCTTTTTTAACATAAATGACATCATCCTCATTGGAATTGGCTACAGCTTCATTTAATGTATCATATTCCACATTTGTACTTAAAACAAGGAAGTTGCTGTAGGTTTTAGAAATTGTGAATGTGGTGAAATTCATTGCAAGCTCAAAGTTTTCATCAGCGTCACGCATCCCAACAACAGTATGATTGCCTAAATCAAGGCCGGTCAGTTGCATGCTGGCTTTACCGTTTACTACTTCAACCTGATAATATTTATTTCCAACAAAAATGGTGTAATTATTATCCCAATTAGCCTCAATATTTAAAACAGGTGTTTCAGGTATTAATACATTATTTACAACAAGATTTAATGTGATTTTCGCCCTATCAATCAATATTTTTGCATATCCTGCATCATTTAGATAGAATTCATTTTCATATAAATCAGAATAATAGTGATACCCGAAGAAATGATCCAAACGGTCCCTTTGATAATCGATTCCAGGCATGAAGAATTCATGTGTTCCGGCGGAGAGTACTCCCATATTTATTTTAAATTTATTATCTTCAATGGTAAGCAAATCTCCAAAAACAGTTTCGTTATCTGCAACTCCCATCAAAACAGTATAATTATTATTTAAATTAGATCCCCAATCGAAATCACCATCAAGAATATATTCAAGACCATATGAACCATCTTTTTTACTTATGTTTAAATTCAAATCATATTCATTATACTCCAAATTAATTTCTCTTGTGAGTGAATCAGAGTATATGTTTCTATAATTACTAGCATTATTAGAATCAAAAACACTGCTAGTTATGTTTATGATACTGTTGGCGTTTGTTATATAAACTGCTCCTCCCGTTTCAGCAGAGTTTCCTATAAACTCAGTATCATAAATCTTAAGATGGGCGGCATATATTGCTCCCCCATATCGTGAAGCAACATTATCTATAAATTTTGAGCTATTTACGGTCAAATTTGAAGTACTAGCACCAATAGCTCCACCATCATATCCTGCTGAATTATTAGTAAAAGTACAATCGATTATATTTAAAGTCGAGTAGGAACACAATATATTACCATTTGATTGAAAAGTACAATCATTCAGCAATACATTTGAATTCCACATATTAATCGGATGCATAGTTTTAGCATTATTGACAATGTTTTCAAATTCACAATTTGAAATGGCACCATACGAACCACTCTTGAAATCTAATGCATTATTCAATAGACCAGTTATAGTTATATCTTCCATAGTAAGATAGCAATCTTCATTTATTTCTAATACCCTCTGATATAAGGAATTTGCTGAAAAAATGACATCCTCCAGAGAACCCTCTTTAGGCATAATTGTAACCTTTTTATTATTATTAATAATTACATTAAAATTTTCACTTTCAGTGTAAGTACCGCCATTAACTGTAATTACACCAGTTCCGCCTTGAGGAATAGCATTTACGGCTGCTGATAAACTTGCAAATGGCTGAGCATCATCTAAAATAAAATCATTCGCTACAATCCTAAAAGAAGCATCTTTATAAATATATCTTTTTTCCTCAGAATACATCATGTAAATTGTATATGACCCCAAGTCCAAATTATTGAAAGTTTTACTAATGTCGTAACTAGCAGTATAACTTTCGCCCTTATAGAACTCACCATAATGATATAAAGCCAAATAATTTACTTCATCTTGACCGTCCACATCAGGAGTTATTGTAACTGATTTATCCACATAATTTACCTCATACTCAATGGAACCCTGTCCAATAAAATCACAATAGGAAAAAGTATGAGCTCCTTTATCTTTATCATGAACATCGTTTCCCTCTTCAGCAGTATTGCCCTCAAAATAGCAGTTATAAAATCTGGCTTCAGACCCTTCACCTTCAACGCAGACAGCTCCACCTCCGGATGCTGCATTATTGTTTATGAACCGGCAATTTCTGGCTTCGAGAGTACAGCTATCATCATCAATATATATGGCTCCACCCCATCCATAACCTCCAGCAAGGTTTTGAAAAGCTTTATTGCCTTCAAATATACAGTTGTTCAAGTTCAATTCACCTTCATCAACTTCAATAGCACCACCCTGGAATGCTCCTCCATTCCTAAAGGTAATGTTATTGATTGTGACCTTTGCATTGTTATCAGCTATCGCAAAGAACCACTTATCATTTTTACTACCGTCAAAAATAACTGTATGATCTGGGCCATAGGGCTCGATTGTTATAGATACACCATCACTAATTTTAATTTTTACATCATCAGAATCGGAACCGTATGTACCTCGCCAAATCCTTATTTTTCCTCCGCCATTATCACAAGCTTCATCAACGGCATCATCCAAATCATCAAACCAAGTTCCAGTTTTCTCATAATAAAAAGAATTTGATGATGCTTTAACTAAATCATCATTTGAAACGGAAAGCACATCATTATTTAAATTGGAGGATGCACTACCCAGTTTCTGATTTGATTTTTCATCATAATTATTGTTTTCATTAATTTTTTCAACATCACTTCTAGCTTCACTCGTAAGCAAACTAGCATTGTTATCTTGTTTTAACACAACAGAAGCTGTTGCAATATCTGTATCACTAACCTCCTCCAGCAATGCATCATTGGTATCGGCAGCTGAAATTGCACCGATACTTATAACCATTACAATGAGTAGTATCAGCAATATTCCTATCGTTTTTTTCATCATTTTAAAAAAACCTCATATTGTCTAAAAATCAATTAATCAAACAGAACGTTCGTTCTGTTCATTAATACATATATAGGTATCGTAAATGATTACAATACTTAATCTTAAGTTTTATTTTTAATTATTAATAAATATATGACATTATTTTTTAATTGATAATTCATACCAACAATGGTTTTAAAGTCAAAAAAACAAGAGCAAAAAGTTAATTACAATAAAATTAAATTGACATCACTTTTTAACATTCAAACTTACAAAACATCTGAAATCAAAGCATTAAAGCATATATCACCATACTGGAATGAAAAAATCTTATCAATACTGCAGAAGATTTCAATTAAATCCATTGCATCGATAATTAAAAAAATACCGTTTTTTATTGAAGTTTTAGAGTTAAATGAATTAAAAATAAATAAAAGTTTATAAGTTACCTCAGTATGAAAATCCAATCATTCCTCTTTGCAATAGTCAATAATCGCAAATATCCTTTTGATGCTTGAATATGCAGTTTCAATAGAAGCCATAGAAGTGCTTAGTTTTTTAATAGGTTTTGTCAATAACTGCCCATACATAATTACAGCCAATAAAGTTCCCAGTTGTATTTCACCAACTGATAAAAAGTAAACGCCCGCCATATAAACAGTTATATTACTTACATTTGTTAAAAGAGTTGTAATGGGTTCCATAATATTAGTAACGTTTCTAGATTTTGTATAATAGTCAATTACAGTTTGGTTGATTTTTTTAAAGCCTTTTCATGGAATGAATCACGATTTGTGAGACCTCTTTCAAAATAGCTCATCATTCGTCCCAAATGCTTTTGATGATTATCATAATGGACTTTGGATTTATAATCGCATAAAGAAAATGATATGATATAAATAGGCAATATCACCAGATAAACTAAACTCAATCTAAAGTCTGTCATCATCATCAATACAATTACAAGGACTATCGACAGGATTTGCGCATAAATCTCAGAAATTCTGGAAGATACAAACTCTCTGATATTCATCACATCGTTGTTTAATCTGGACATGATGAGACCCTTTGAGTTTTCCTGAATGAAAGTGGAACCAACAGCATCAATCCGGTCAAATAATTTCATTCTTAAATTATATGCCACCTTTTCACCAGTAACTCCCATTATTCTTTTTGGAGACAATTTAAGCAAATACCCTACAGAATATAATACCAAAAGCAAGGCCAGATTAATGTAGATTGCAGCATCGTTGGATGAATTCACATTGGAACTCAATAAATTAACAGTCTTTCCTGCAACTTTAGGGGCATAAACCATGCACAATGTGGATATAGTAAGCAAAATCATTGAGATTATTACTTTGATTCTGTCATCCTTTAATATTAGAGTGAATTTTTGAGACATTTCTTTTCTTTCAGCCCATATATCCTTTTCCTTCCAAGAAACATCATCCTCCACAATTTCTATTCTTTTTGGATTGTCCGTGTTTTTGGATTTTATGGTTTTATCTTCAAGGTTCAGGACTTCTTCCAAACGCACAGAAGTGGCATATGCACGTGGCCACCTGTCAATTAATGCCGGGAGGAAAGTTAATGTGCTGACGAAGTATGCAACATATATCAGAATAATGAATGAATCAACTACACTGTCGGTTTCAAAGCCAATGGTGTATCCTGAATTAACCATTGCAAATGTAACTAAAACAATGGCATATAAACCCCATAATAATATCGGGCCGAGGTAATATTGGCTTAAAATATATGTGACATTTTTATCATAGGAATTCTCACATGCCTTTTCAAATTCGACTTCATACTCATGTTTATTAAATGAAATTCTCTTGGCAATATCACTGATTTTGGATAAAAACAACAGGTTCAGTTTTCCGTATGTTTTCTTGGCCCTGAAAAATATTTGTACAATTTGTTTCATTCTCCAAATTAAGATTATAGCAAGAACACTAACAAATGCTAAGAAGAATAACGCATAAGTTCTGTCAATCAATGCAATTTCATATACAATTGCTATGAATGTAACTGGAATCAGCATTAATTGTGTGAGTATTATCACTATAAAACCCTGTTCTGAGGACATTCCTCTGGTTGACCGTGTAACCAGTCCTGAAATTTTAAATTGCTCAATTTCCTCATCAGGCAGGTTCATCAGTATATGAAAGATTTTCTCACGGACAGTATATGCAGCATTTGAAGCCACTCTTGTTGAGAGAAATGAAATGATATAAATGGCAATCATTGAGATGACTGTATACATTAACATGTATGATCCTGATTTGACAAGCAAATCGATTTTCTGTTCTTTAACTCCAGTCAAAGCCGCACTGAACAAATCAATTATTTCCATTTGAAAGAATGTCTGAATGATTATTAATGCGAAAATAATCAATATTGTTTTCCATTGGAATTTTAATGAAACCTTTAAAAATTTTCTCATTAAGATAGTTTTAGTTTTTAAAATAATATATAATTATTCCCCAAAATCAACAAATAAAATTTCACAATTACCTTTTTAAACTACATTAACATCCAGTTGAGAGTTAAATACCAATAGCATGGTTAGAATCGAAGGCCATGTAAAAAATCATTCCTCACTTTTGATAAAAGATATACTGAAAAAAAGAAAAAGGCGAGGATGGACTTTGCATCCCCCTAAATTTAAATTATTCCAAGTTTAGCTGTCTTCATCAACATTGCATTTGAGAAGCTTGTTGAACCTTTTTAACAGTTGCTTATCTTTGCTTCTGTTAGTTCATAATTCCAAACATCTACAATGCTCATTAAAAAATTGTGTCAATGAATCTATTCAACCTTCAATACAACTAAATTAACACCTTCAACGATTAAGGATATTCCGAGCAATATTGGAGCAATAATCGGGTTGTCGATTGTTAAAGCACCAATAGCAATCATGACAATCGCCAGAATTATCATTAAAATTGAAAGGACTTTTGAAATTTGTTCTCCTGAAAATAGACCTGCTATACCCATTATAATCATTAAAATTCCTATGATATAAAATTGTAGAGACATGATTATTGGTATTGCAAAGATATTGGTTGTGAATATGAATCCGAATATTACGGCCAATATTCCTGATATGATAAGAAGAGCACCCATTCCAGTTCTGCCAAAAATTCCTGTAATTATTGAAAAAATACCTAATAACAGAAAACTTAGTCCCAATATGGTAGAAGCAAGGGCAGTACTGAAGACAGGACATACAATAAATATTAATCCCAATATTATTGACAGGATACCCATAATTTGATTGTTGTTCATTTTCTCACTTTAAGTTTTTATTTTCTAAAATTAAAATTCAATATTGCATAAAATATGAATTTTAATATATATTTATAAATTTCGTTATTAAAAAATTATGGTTTTTCTACATTAAAAAAGAACGTTTGTTCGGTTTTTTATAAAGCAAATAGTGCCAAATAGCTCTTTGAGTTATTGCACATCACCAATATTTTTAAAACTAACTTTAACTAAACTATTTATATCTTTAATTTATATAATAAACATATATAACTTTTTATGATTGGCGTCTGTCAATGGATAAAACAATTTTAGGAACTGCCTACCCACAGATAACCGAATTGAATCTCTTATCTAAGACATAATTCAGCATGCCGAATTACAAAGAGTTGCTCATAAAAATATTGAAGAGGACAATTAACATGAATATTAAAGAAATAATCAAGGATGCTTTTCTATTTCCATCAAAAAATACTGGAAGATTTGCAATTTATCTTCTTTTGTCAGTGCTTATGGAAGGATTTGTCTTAGGCGGCATTTTTACATACGCATTTGGAATTATTGATGCTGAAAATTATTTGACCGGAGGAATATATCTTATAATCTCCATGCTTATCGGATTTATAATCTCAGGTTATCACATCAAAGTCATCAAATCCGGAATTGAACATGACAACAATGTCCCAGTCTTTGAATTGTATGAAGATTTTATGACCGGTTTTGATAATGTTCTTGTTTTAATACTTTATTTCATAATTCCAGCATTAATTGTTATACTTGTTGGAGTCGGTACAAATCTTTTTGGCAATGCCATGGAAGTTGTGGAAGAATTTATCTTACAGATATTCAATGTTTACATTATGGGCGATTCCATAGACATTGCAGTCAATGCAATATCTCCTATATTAACTAATTTCTTGAATTCATTAGCTATTACTATAACTGTTGCTTTAGTTGTATTTTTAATCTTTTCAATCCTTTATTTGATGGCTGAAGCAAGATTAGCAAATACTGGCAGTTTAAGAGAAGCTTTAAATATTTTTGAAGCAGCTAAAGACATAACAAGAATTGGTGTGGGTAAATTTGTTCTATTGCTTTTAGCAATTGTTGTAATCATTGCAATCATTGAGCTTATTTTAATAATCGCATTAACATTTTATCCATTTTTATTATCAGTTCTCTACATTATACTGACCCCATATATGGCATTAGTATCTCAAAGAGCCCTTGGATTATTATATTCAGATATAGCTTAACATTAAAGTATATAAAATAAAAACACGAAACTAAATTATAAAAAGTCAAATAAATATTCAGTGGATGTTAATATGGACATAACAGAAATAATTAAAAGAGCAATTGTATTTCCATCAAAAAACTTAGAAATATTATCAATTTATGCTATTTTGTCAGTATTGGGTGGGGCATTTGCTGTTCAGGGCGTAATAACATTTTTATTTGGAATTATGGACATTGCAAATTTCGTGATTGGGGCAACATATATCGCAATTGCAATAATCATCGGAATTATTACCCGAAGGATATCACTTCAGTGTGTTAAATCCGGAATTGAGTTGCAGGAAAAAATACCTGATTTCAAATGGTGGGGAAATTGGGGCCTCGGTTTAAAGAAAATCGTTATCACAATATTCTACTTTATAGTTCCTGCATTGATTGTTGTATTTATAGGACTGATTACAAATGTTTACGGCAACCTTATAAATATTGCTCAGGCAATAACTTTGGATGTTTATCCTATTCTTATGGGAAACATTACTGCGGCAGATGCAATAACTCAGGCATCATTTCCATTATTTATTTCATTAGCATTTACCCTTATCGCAGGTTTACTTATATTTTTAGTATTTACATTCTTCCAGGTTATAGCTGAAGCAAGATTAGCACATACTAATAGTTTAATAAAATCCTTAAATTTTATTTCAGCTGCAAAAGACTTGAGAATGATTGGTGTAGGTAAGGTAATCCTATTGTCTATATTAATTTTGGTGATTGTCTCATTTATCGAGATAATTTTAACATTTGTCTTTGATCATTTAGTAATCCTATCAATTCTTAATATCGTAATAACACCCTACATTGCATTATTTGGTCAAAGTGCAATGGGATTTTTATATTCAGATATAGTTTAATTTTTAAACTATACATCTTTTTTATGATTTTCAACGAATAACTAACTACTCTGGTGAAGTAATGAACTTAAGATTAGACAATAAAATGCAACTATTGGTTTTGTTTACTTTGACCACCAGCATTGTAACCATAGCTCAAGGCATAATCACAACAGGTGTCGTATACTTGATGAGTGACTTTTCTGTTTCATCAACACAGGCTCAGTGGTCATATTCCGCTTTTCTACTTGTTGTAGGAGTAATGATTCCATTAAGTGCTTTCATATCACGCAGATTTAATGCAAAAACAATATTTTTCTTTTCATTAATCATGTTTCTTTTGGGATCAATCATATGTTACTTTTCAACATCCCTGACCATGTTAATCATAGGTAGAGTCACTCAGGCTATTGGAAACGGTGTTTTAATGCCTTATGTTCAGATTTTGCTTTTAAGGATTGTTCCCGAAGAGAAATGGCAAACATATATGGGATTGTATGGTCTTGTAATTGCAATAGCGCCGGTTGTTGGATCATTCATTGGAGGATTTGTAATAACTCTATATGGCTGGAGATCATTGTTTTCGTTTTTCACAATATCCTCACTGATTCTGATGGTTTCAGGCTTAGTCCTTATAAAGGACAATACTCCCACTGAAGATTATCCTCTTGACTACTTATCAGTAATATTGTCCGTTGTTGGATGTGGAGGAGTGATGCTTGGCTTTACAAATGTTGCAGATTACGGTTTTACTCATTATTTGGTAATTGCACCAATAATTATTGGAGTCATTGCTTTGATATTGTTTGTAAGGCGTCAGCCAAAATTAAACAAACCTTTGATTAATGTCTCAATTCTTAAAAACAAGTACTTTACAGTAGGCACAATATTTATCTGCATTCTGTTTTTCGCTTTAAACGGATGTACTGCACTTGTTCCAATATTCATTCAGGGCATAGCCAACAATTCAGCAATCATTTCTGCTTCCGTGCTCTTTCCCGGAGGTCTTCTTATCATTGCATTTAATTTTATAGGCCCTCTGCTTACAAACAGAATAGGAATCAAAAAGGTTCTGATTATTGGATGCATTATTTCAATAATAGGATTTGCAACCATGATGTTTTACACTCAGGATTCCTCATTTGAATTCATGATGATAACCCAATCCATCCGATATATCGGTGCAGGACTTGCCCTAATGCCAGCTACAACATGGGCTCTGACAATGGTGTCTGATAATGTAGAAGACGGAACTGCAGTCAACAATACATTAAGACAAATTTTTGCAGCAATAGGCTCATCAATGGTGGTTGTAATGGTGGCAGTTTTAGCTGGTGGTACCATAGACCATAATTCAGCATCAGTCATTGCATTTAATCAGACCTCACTGATTCTACTTGTCTTACATGCCATTATGCTAATTTTGGTTATCCTCTATATTGATGATAAGAAGAAAATCAAAAACTAATACAACAATGATAAGATAAAATTAAAAAATGAATCAATTAAATCTAAACAGTTATCCATTAAACATAATAATATCAAAAAAAGAGTAAAGTTGATAATGGATTCAATTATCCATTCCTATCAATCTTTTTAAAGGTTAAAGGATATATGGCGAGCATTATAAATGTAAATAGAAAATATTTAATACAATCAAATAAGTCGCTGCTTCCTGCAATTTTTGGGATTAAGACAAAAAGCAATGCAAACAATATGATTGCACCCACCAGTCTGACTACTGCATCCCGCCTGCTTTTCGGGTTTTCGAAGTTAACGTATTTCTCCTCGACAAGAAAACCTAATGAAATTCCTAAAACCAAAGCCACGTATTTAATATAACTTATTTCAGGGCAGAATATGATTCCCAGCAAAGACATTGCGACAATAGCCAAATAAATATATGTCCTATTTTCAAACCTGTCAAAAAGATAGGACAATATTAGGATTATTGCTAAAGCAAAGATGAATCCTACTATGGTGTCCGTTGGAAAGTGAACACCTAATCCAACCCTTGAAATGGCAACGATAAAAACACCAATCAATCCAATACAAATATATAGAATATTCCTTATGTATATTGGAATAGCCAAAAACAAGTTGGTTGCCATCATAGTATGCCCACTTGGAAACGAATATCCTGAATGTTAAAGTTTAGGGGATCCTGATCAGCCACATTGGCATGAATACACTTAATCTTATCGACGACAGCATATGGTCTTAAACGTGCAACGGCACCTTAATAAATTCGCAGCAAACACCAGCCACCCCCAATGAAAGCAATGTGAATTTACCCCAGTCCTTATCGTATACCAAATAGATTGAAATGAATAAGAATGCAAGGACATTTTTAGAAACGACATCAGCTATAACTCCAAATAATCCGAATACAAAATCTGGAAGAGAACTTTGCATTAATATTATCAGATAAGCTTCCCATGCAAAATAGAATGTTTCAAACATAGTACCATATATGTTTCATAATAATATAAAGATTACTAAAAAAACAATGGAATATCGTTAAGATTGATATTTTCTGAACGCATAGGCAAGAATTGACCCTGCAAAATTCTGCCAGACAGAGTAAATCGCTCCAGGAACTGTTGCCTGAGATAAATTTGGAAAATGAGTTTTTGCAAGGCTGGTTGACAAACCGGAATTTTGAAATGCAATTTCAATAGCTACTGTGATTATCTGCTTTTTGTCCATTCCTGCAAGGCGTCCAATTCCAAATCCAATTAACATTGAAAGGAAATATTGCAGTACAATGACAACAATTATTACAATGGATGAAGTTAAAATGGCTTGTTTATTGGCCCCAATCACTCCTGCAACGATTAAACAAATTACAATGGAAGATACTGTAGGTAAGTAATCTTTTAATTTTTCACAGAAATTAGGGAATTTGTAATTCAAGATTAAACCTAAAAATATTGGAACAATCACTATTTGAATAATTGAAATGAACATGGCAACCGGATTGAAATGAATCTGATTGCCGATTAACACTAATGTAATTACTGGAGTCAAAATGGGTGAAATCACAGTGGAAACTGCAGTTAATGAAACGGACAATGCCACGTCTCCCTTTGCAATGAAAGTTATGACATCAGATGCAGTTCCTCCAGGTACGGTTCCAACAAGAATGAGTCCGGCTGTCAACGCAGTATCAAGAGAAAACACCCCTGCAAGAGTAAATGCCATAATGGGCATTATGATATACTGTGCGGAAATTCCAACTGCAATTGCCTTAGGATTTTTGAACACATTAATGAAGTCATCCACTTTCAATGTAGTTCCCATTGTAAAAAGAACTATACTTAAAAGTAAATTAATAATGTTTATGCCATTAAATTCACTTAAAACCCATTTAAATGAATTGGGATAAACTAGTGAAATGGCTACCGCCACCAATATTACTATAAAAAAATATTTTTCGATAAATTCAAAAATCCCTTTCATATTCTAATTTCAGATTTTAAACTTTAAAAATATATTGAAAAAGGAAAAAATTGATTGAATACTTTAATTGTATCTTTCAAAAACAATCCCAGCTACTACATAAAATATTTCAAACATAATAAAACAAACGAATATCCAAATATCAAATATGCCGCAAACAGCAAGCAGTAATACTACTATCTTCATTACAAAACAGTATTCGAAAAAGAAATTTAAAAACTTGTTGTAAGTTATATTTGGAATTAGTTCATGACCTATTTCATCACCTATAATACCTAAAATACAAATCAGCAGAATAACCAAACTCAACTCAGGAATTCCTACAATAAACAGTATTGCTGCAAAAACAATTAAAGTTACTATATGATGGATTCCATCTACTTTAAAAACTATGAGATTGCCTATCAGGATAGAAATGAAAATATATGCTGCATCAGTATTGTAAAGTGTAGCTGCAACAGATGCAATAGCACATATAATGCCTAAAACCGTTGAAATATACACATCATGATTAACATCATATAAGTCATCCGAATATTTCATGAAAAAACCAGATAGTGCAAAAAGTAATGCGAGAACAACATAATTCATCTAATCACCACTAATTTAAAGTTTTAATATCCTCGTTTAAATAAACAACTGATGAGATACATGATGCAATGTTTTTAACTTGTGTAGTTGAATTTTAAACAAATCTTTAATTTCGACTTTTCTTTTTCCATCATGTATTTAACCATTTCATCCAATTGCCATTCTCATTATATCATCATATCTTTTTAAAAGTTTGATTAAAATCCTAATAATCCCAATAGTATAGAAATAACAAATATGAGTATTCCTATCTTTAATAAAGTTTTTAAGCCTTTTACAACCGCATAAATTATTAACACAATTATTATTATCCGAATAATATTCAACATCATATTCATAAACATTTTTTTAACCTCATAACTGATTGTTTTGTCTTTTCTAGAAATCTCTTATTTTTAACCCAAAAACAAATCTTGTTTAAAAATGAATGTTTTCTACCTTATTCCTCAACAATGACATATTTCATTAAAACATCTGATTTTTAGTATTTATAAAATTATCCTCTTGCAGAAATCAAATAGATTTTCGATACAGAACATTTGTTCTCTTAATTTCATTAATAACCTTATTAAAAATTAAATACATGATTTAACAAATTATGATTATGGAGATTATTATTATTTTTAAATTATTAATTTCAATTTTAATATTTGGCGCATTGTTTATAGCGGGCAGATTACTTTATAAGAAAGTAGAAAACAGCGAAAATAGGGCTTTAGATCCACTTGAATATTTCCCTGAAGAAGAATTTCAAACAATAACTCAGTTTTTTTACCTGATAATGATGTTAATCTTCTTTATTTTTATTTTATACATACTTGTAGTTCGGGGAAACGATTTTGTGGGCATTGCTGTTTTACAAGTGATTGTATCATTATACGTTGCTTTAATTTTAGATTACAGTTCTTGGGGCAATAAAATATTATTTTTCCTCTTAATACCATATGAAGCCATTGCAATCCTTGTTTTTAATCAGGCTCTTGGAATATGGCCAATTTATTTAATACATATTCTCGTTTATCTCTATTTCATGAAGTTCTGTTATGATAGATTTAAGGAATTCACACAATCAAACAGTCTTGGAATTACTATTGTATTATTATTCTCTTTGATTTTTATTAGTTTCATTATAACATCAATCGTAGAAGGCGTTGACCCTTTAAACTCACTGGTTATGGTTTCAAACGCATTTACCAGTAACGGTTATGCAATACTTGGAAATTCAGGTATTGGAAAATTAACTTCACTTGTTTTAGTTTGGGGAGGATACGTAATATCCGGCGTAGGTACTGCCACATTAACCGCTGCAATATTATTAAAATATCATAAAAAACGTGAAGAAGAACTAAACAGACGTTTGGATGAATTGGAATCATTAATTAAAAACAATCAAGAATAAGATATGGATTATATCAAATCCATTATCTTTTATTTTTCTGTTTCATTAACTTCTTTGGGAAGTTAATTTTTGTTTAATAATCTCCATAATAATCAGAGCATTATCTCAGTTAGATGTTAAATCGGCAACTTTCCGGTGTATTGCTCGATTGTATTTTTAGCATCATCCAAGTTAACACCAGTTTTTTCTTCTACTGTGGATTTAATGCTGCTATCATTTACATAATCATTTGCTTTTGACTGCAGATCTCCAGTCACGTTTTCTAAAGTTGAAAGAGTATTTTCCAAATCAGTATTGTCGGGATAAACATTTTTGTACTCCACTGATTTGGCCATGTGAACCGCAATGTCCTTGTTGTTGCAGCAGATTATGATATTGTCGTGGGTTGTTTCATTTGATAGAGGAATGCAATAAAATTTGCCATTATAATTTACTTTAATGACATCAAATATATGGATTTCCAATAGTTCATCAGCATTTATTACATAACATGTAACACCATCAATATCCTGTTTTTCTCCATTTTTTATTAGTTCCTCAAGGGCAGTGAAGCCTAATTCGGTTACTTGGAGGAAATTAGGATCCTCATGATTATTGTATGTGACTAATATCCCATTGTTCCAATTCCATATTTTAGCTCCCCCAACATTTCCATCAAAATCCGTTTGATTGGCTGGAACCTCCATGGTTGTTCCGTTTGGCGTTATCTCAATTCTTTCATAATTAACTGAGGTCAACATTACAAAAATAACCCCTGCTGCTATGATAAGCAGTATTATTCCAATTATAATTATTTTTTTATTGTCCATTGATAACACGTCATTTTTTAATTAATGTTACTATCTTTTTTCTAGAACAAATATTTAATTGATTGAATAGCATATTTGTTCTAAAATTTAAAAAGAACATCTGTTCTCCAAAGAATTTTTAAACAAGTTATAAATACTACTTTTTAGATAAAATATTAATATCTCTTTTAGAGAGTAGTAATATGTTAAAAGGTGATAAATATGGATGTAATGAATATAATTAAGGATTCTTTTGTATTTCCATCAAAAAACATAAAACTGTTATTGATTTTTGAGCTGTTGTCAATAATAGCTGGAGCATTTTCTGTTATTGGAACAATAGTATACGTGTTAGGATTTATTACACCTGAATGTTTTATGTGGGGTGGAATTGCAGTTATAGTTTCAATGGTAATTGGATGGATACTGTCCGGTTATTTAATTAGTGTTATCAAATCCGGAATTGAACTTGATGATGATGTTCCTGAATTTGAATGGTGGGATAATTTTAATAATGGTTTTAATTATTTCATTGTCTCAATCGTTTACTATATAATTCCTGCAGTTATTGTTGTGGTTGTAGGATATCTTACAAATATCTTTGGCAATGTTTTGGCTGTCGCTCAAGAAGTCATTGCACAAGGCATGAATATTTTCATGGGAACTACTACTGTTTTCGTATCTGAAGCAATGGCACAAGCAATGGTTAATTTAGCTGTTTCTTTAGCTATAACTGCTACCATTGCAGTAATTTTATTTGTAATCTTTTCATTCCTTCAAACTATAGCAGGGGCAAGATTAGCAAATACTGGCAGTTTGACTGAGGCTTTAAATATTTTTGAATCAGCAAAAGACATAAAAAGAATTGGTGTAGGCAAAGTAATTATATTAATCTTATTGGTTATTATAATTATTGCTGTTATTGAGGCAATTTTATCAGCTATCTACAGCTATGTGCCAATCTTATCAATTCTTTCAATTATAATAACTCCATACTTGATATTCTTTGCTCAAAGAGCTGTGGGATTATTATATTCTGATATAGCTTAATATTTTTTAAGCTATACTTTTTCTTTTTTTTAGAATATTTAATTAGTGAAAGATGGAAAATACATTATAATCAGTGCGTAAAATTAAAGAGGAAAAAAGAATGAAGAGATTAATAATTATATTCTTGCTAACAATAATGTTGTTGAGTCCCGTTTCAGCAGAAGTAATTACCACTAACGTAGATGACAAACATATTATACATAGTTACAACATTTGCAGTAGAATTATACATACTGTTGATTTTGGAGATATTGAAGTAAGTAAAGAGGATTATTCAAAAATAATGATAAATGATACTATAACATTTAACACAAATAATTGGAATTTTGAGTATGACATTCTAAAAATTAATAATGAAGATGATAATTAATATTAATTATTGGAATGTTAGCCGAAAAAACAACTAAAAGATGTGAAATAAATCAAAAACACAAAATTTAATCTAAATTGGGCTCATCTTAAAAGATTAAAAAAAATAGTTTTCACAGGCATTCAATGGCCTGCCAAGTCATATCAAAGTTTTTCTCAAAAATGATATCCATGTCCTCATTTGCGTAGATTAACCAAAGACCTTGAATTCCCATATACATGTTATGCAATAATTCTACAATGTTTTTAGTTGGTAAATCTTGTCTGATTTCATTTTGTCTTTTGCCATCTTCTACAAGGTCAGTTAAAAATATTTTAATATCATTTCCTGTTTGTGAAATTATCCGGTTAACCTCCTCGTGGGCATAGCCTGTTGCGGTTAAAAGAAGTATTACATCCCCATAATTGATTTTTTCATTGATGCTTTCAATTTTCACACCATTTGTGTATTGATGTAAAATATAAAGCAATGTATCATGGATTTTGTCCTTTGATGAACCTTCAAGGATGATTTTATCAAAATCGATTTTAATATAATCCACCATATACTTTTGCAGAATTGCTTCAAATATATCCTTTTTATCTGAAAAATAATAATATATGCCTCCGGTTGTCAGTCCAGTGCAATTTTGAATTTCCCTAATTGAAATGTCAATTGTACCTTTCTCCAATATTAATTTTAGCGTTTTTTCAACAATCAAGTCTTTAGTGTTCATCTAACCACATGTTTTTATAATTAACTATTCTCTGAATCTTATCTTATCCCATTCCAAATTAAAATTATCTTCAAAGGCAGAAACCATATCATCAATTAAATATACATCCCATCTATATTGAATTCCTAAGTACATAATAATTAATAATTCTACAATGTCTTCGATTGATAAGTCTTGTCGGATTTCCTTGTTTTTTTGACCTTCCATAATAATTTCTGTGAAAAATTCCTTCAATTCCTGTAGGGCGCTATGCAAAAACTCAGGGGAATTTTCATGACCAAAACCTTTTGCAGTCAAAATCAACAATATGAGTCTGTAGTCCATTTCCTCATTAATCGATTCAATCTTGATTCCGGTTTGTTTTTGCTTAAAAATTTCAACCATAACATCATGGATTTTCTCCTTTGCATTTCCCTTTATCTGCCTGAGTTTGTCAATATTGAATTTGAAATAATTTATAAAATATCTTTCAATAATTTCATTATATATCTCATCTTTATTTGAAAAATAGTGATATATTCCTCCAGTAGCAATTCCTGAGGCAGTACTGATTTGTCTAATTGAAATGAGAGAGTTTTCCTTTTCAATCATTAATTTTAAAGTCGTTTCTAAAATTAATTCTTTTGTATCCATACATTTTTAATTATATATTTTATAGTAATTAAATAATGTAGAGAACAGACGTTCTGTTAGTTGGAAATTAATATAAGGAACGAACGTTCTGTTATATAGAATATGCATAACTTTATTTACTGCTTTTGTTCATCAAACAACAAAAAATTTATAAAACAGCAAAAATGAAAAATATATAGTGAGAAAAAAATATTATTCTTAAAATTTTAATACTTTATGGAAAATAAAAAAAATGGAGGAATGATTTTTATGAATAAAAAGATATTATTTGCATTAATTGTAGTGGGATTACTTGCTGTTTCAGCAGTAAGCGCCCAAAATTCATTATTAAGCAATAATAATGATGATTCAATGTATCAAGTCTCATTAATGCAGGCTTTCATGCATGGAGAATATGATGGAGTAATCACTGTAGGCGATTTCAAGTCACATGGTGATATCGGTCTTGGAACATTTGAAGGAGTAAACGGTGAAATGATAGTCTTGGACGGCGTTGTTTACCAGGCCGCAGCTGACGGAAGCATAAATGTCATGTCAGATGATGAAAAAATACCATTCGGTACAATCACCAACTTTGACGAAGATGCAAAAATAGACAACATTACTGCAAAAGACTTTGACGATTTAACTAGCAAATTGGACAATGAAATCGCCAAATACGGTACAAACAACATGTACATCATCAAAATCAAAGGTGATTTTTCAAAAATTACCGTAAGAAGTGTTGAAAAGCAGGAAAAACCATACAAGGAATTTACCGAGGTGGCTGCAGTTGACCAAAAGGTATTTAACCATACTGAACAAACCGGAACAATTGTGGCAGTGTATTTCCCAGATTATATGAACGAATTGAACATGCACGGCTGGCATCTTCACTTCCTGTCTGATGACAAGACAAAAGGAGGCCACGTCCTAAATTTAACTGATTTCAACGGATCAGGCCAAGTTGATGAAATCCATGAATTCAACATGATACTTCCAACCGATGATTCATTTGCAAAAATGAATTTCACCGAAGACATGACCAACAAAATCAATAGTGTGGAATAACTCATTTGAGTTATTCCCATTTTTCATTAATTTTTTAGAATAAACGAATTTTTGAATTATTTATTACGACAAATAGGAGAATAAGAAGTTATGAAATACAAAAAAAGCTTAATCATACTAGTGCTTACTATTTTTTTATTCAGTGTAGCTAGCGTTTGTGCCAGTGATGCAAACGATACTGTAATTAAATTGTCACAAGCAGATGAAGATGAAATAGTATCTGTTGAGGAAACTTAATTAATCAGTTTAACAGAAACAGAAGAAATAACAAGTGAGAGAAATGTAGGAACATTTTCTGAATTGCAAAATAATATTACTGAAAAATATGGTTCAACATTAATATTAACTAAGGATTATGAACATGGAGACGATTTTGAGTCTAATGGAATCATTATTAACCAATCAATAACAATTGATGGACAAGGCCATAAAATCGATGCCCAGGGAAAATCAAGAATATTCAAAATAACAGCAGACAATGTAGTCCTGAAAAATATAAATTTCATAAATGGTAACACAACAAGGCAAGGTGGTGCAGTTCACTTTGAAAAGTCCGGTACTGTGAATGATTGTAATTTCACCAACAACAAAGCAACATATATTGCTGCTTTTGGTGGTGCCATATATATGGATTCTGGTTCTGTAACCAATTGTAATTTTGTTAATAATTATGCACAACATAATGGTGGTTCTGTTTACTTCAAAAATGATGGTGTTATGAGCAATTGTAATTTTACAAGTAACACTGCAATATGGGGTGGTGCAGCTTACTTTGATTCTTCAAGTTATGCCTGTGTTGTAGATTGTAATTTTATAAACAACACTGCAACAGGTGATGGTGGTGCTATCCATATGGGTTCAGGCAGTATCAAAAATTGTAATTTCACAGACAATACTGCAAATTATGGTGGTGCTGTTTATTCTGATGAAATCATGAGTATTGAGACCATAAGTTCTAATTTTATTAATAATTCTGCAAGTAAAGATGGAGGCGCTGTTTATGTTTACAATGACTGTAATTTAACTGATTGTAATTTTACTACCAACCTCGCTTCAGGTGATGGTGGTGCTATCTATATTGATTCTGGTTCTGTGACCAATTGTAATTTTACTAATAACTCTGCTAGTTATGGTGGTGCAGTTTATGTCTATAGTAACGGTGAAATGACAAATTGTAATTTCAATAATAACTCCGCCGAAACTGGTGGTGCAGTATTTATTGAGACTGATTATTCAAATTCCAAAATCATCTCCACTTTTATTAATAATAGTGCAAAGAATGGTGGTGCAGTATACTTTAACGGTGCGGTTAATAATGTCACTATTAATAGTGTCTTTAGAAACAATGGTGCTGAAAGGGCTGGTGGAGCGATTTTTGTCCGTGGACAGTCAATGAACAGTAATTATTCTTCTAAATTCTATGGCAATCAGGCAATAAAAGCCAGTGGCGGAGCAATATTTTTCAATAGTCTGGCTGAAAACAACAGTTTTGAAAGCATTTTTACCAACAATTACGCACTCTACGGTGGTGCAGTCTTTTTTTACAAAAAGGCAAACAACAATAAGTTTAACTCTAACTTCACATCCAATGTTGCCAAATCATGTGGAGGTGCAATGTTTTTCTACAACACTACTGACAACAATAACTTTACAGGTTATTACATTAACAACAGTGCTTTAGGCCAAGTTGATGAAACAGTTGGAAACGGTGGTGCAATAACATTTAAGAACACCTCAACAAATTCCATATTCACATGTGATTTCATAAACAACACTGCCAACCTGAATGGTGGTGCAGTAAACTACCGTCAAACCCCTTACAACATAACATTCAACGGTAATTTCATCAACAATACCTCTCCTAGAGGTGGAGGAGTAAATTTCTTTGAAAGTTTTGAAAATGTAATATTCAATGCAGAATTTATAGGCAATTCTGCAGTTAGCGGTGGTGCAATAGCTGCCGTTGAGGGCATTATTAAGAATGTTTCATTTAAGGATAATCATGCTAAGTTCGGTGGTGCAATTTACTTTGAGGAAACTGGTAATGTGGCAGATTCCTATTTCACAAACAATACTGCAAATGGTGATGGTGGTGCAATTTACTTTGCTAATACTGGTGCTGTGACCAATTGTAATTTTACTAATAACTCTGCTAGTTATGGTGGTGCAATTTACTTCTATAGTAATGGTGAAATGACAAATTCTAATTTTACTGACAACGCTGCAAACCGTAGTGGTGGTGCTATCTGGATGTATTCCGGTAATGTGGTTGAGTGTAATTTTGCTGATAACAATGCAACCCGTGACGGTGGTGCTATAAAACTCTATTCAGGTAATGTGACTGATTGTAATTTTGCTGATAATGCTGCAAACCGTAGTGGTGGGGCAGTTTACTTTAAAGAAAATGGTACTGTTACAAATTGTAATTTTACCAACAACACAGCAGAAACTCATGGTGGAGCAGTTTACTTTAATAATACCAGTACTGTAGAAAATTGTAATTTTAGTGATAACACTGCAACCAATGGAAATGGTGGTGCTGTCTGGATTAGGTTAGGTAGTTTTGAAAACTGTTACTTTACCAACAACAACGCTTCCAATCGCGGAGGAGCAATCTACTTCCTTGATGAGGGTACCATAACAAAATGTAATTTTACAGACAACAAAGCTTCTGGTCGTGGAGGAGCAGCTTACTTCTATGTAGGAGGTACAGTAGAAAATTGTAATTTTA
>JAFUCN010000072.1 GCA_017459665.1 Methanobrevibacter sp.
TAAGTCTGCTAAATTCATGTCAAAATTAGATAAGTGCTTAGCCAAACTTTTATTAGACTTGAGTTCACTTGTTTCAGCGTCGAGTGCGGCTAGTTTACCTTCAATAACATGTGTTTTTGACTCCACTTGTGCTAAAGTATCTTCAGCTTTTGCAATAAAAGCTTCAGTACCTAATGATTCAATTTCTTTTTGAACAGGCAAATCTGGACTAATAAAAGACATTAATGTGTCTTTTAACCCATGGCCTTCTGATAAAGAATTTCCTAATAGTTCAGATATACCGTTTGTTTTCATTAGAAGTGAAGATAATTTACCAGTGTATGGAGTGGCTTTTGATTGGGAAACTAATTCCGCTAATTCAGGATCTTGCTGAATGCTTTCAGAAATATCACTGACTTGTACGAGTCCTGATTCGTGGAGAGCATCCACTGTAGGAGCTACATACTTGTCCAGTGTAACAATTCTAATTTTACGCATTCTAGCTGTCTTGAACATATAATCTCACACTACAAAATATTTTTGACAATAATAGAAGCAGCTTCATCTACGTTAGCCATAGCTGCGTCTTTTAAGGATTTTACATCCTCTTCAGACTTTTTAGCAATAGATTGTGCTTCTTCTTTAGCTTTATCTTCTGCATCAAAAACAGTATTTTTAGCTTCTTCTTCAGCTGACAATTTAGCTTGGGAAATGATTTCCTCAGCTTTAACTTGTGATTCAGCAATTAAGTCTTTTGATTGAGACTCTGAATCAATAATAAGTTGTTCAGCATCTGATTCAGCTTTTTTTATCATTGCGATTGCGTCTGATATCTCTGCCATAATTAATCACCATGGTACACTTATTTTTATTGTGCAATATATATATCTTTTACTATTTAATATTGATTTAAATTCGTAAAATTTAAAATAAATTAAAAAAAAGTATTTAAATGATTAAATTTGCATGAAAAAAAATGATAAAAAAAAGAATAAAAGATATATAGCTCATCTATAGAACCATTTCAATATGCTAGGAGGTAGTTTCTGCAGATATGCAAGGACTGCTATTGCAATGATGATAAGACCCACGACAGCAAGTTCTAAATTATATGGATATTCCAATATCATATAGCCGCAAACACCAATGACAATTCCCTCAAAAAAGAAAACTGCCTTAGTCCAACTGGGGTTGTATAGGATTATCAAATAAGCAACAGCTATAAGAATAAGAATTATTGCAGTAGCTATAACATCATTAGTTAAGGGTTGATGTCTTATAATTGGCATTATAGCCAAAACAATCAATACCAGAGCTAACAGTACTCCCAGTAATTTAAACATTTTAATATTTGCCATAATAACACTCAATTTTAAATTAAACTTTATAGTATTTATATCATTTTGTTTAAAGTACTACACATGGAAAGAGCAGTTTGGATAATATTAAACAAGAACTTTTCGCTAACATTAGATGGTGAAATAAAAGATAAAAAGGTAACTGATAAAAAATTCTCACCTGGCGAAGACATCTGGACAGATGAGCTCCCACGATTAGGTTTCAGCAATGAAACTGTTCAAAAGGATTACAATGAATTTTTAGAAGACATAATTTCATTATTTAGTGAACCTGGTGCAGACCAAGTATTCATTGATGCAAAAATTGGTGAAGAATCAGAATATCTTAACTGTAAAAATCCACTTTTAATTCGAAAAATAGAAGAATATAGTGTGGACGAAATTATAGAATAGCATTAGCCTTGTTTAGTATTTCATCCATATCACTGAATTCAAGAGGATTGCCTTCTTCATCAACTTTTTCTGTGGTTATCAACACATGCGGGGATGCCCAAAGATATGAATATGTGAAATAAATCAAATTAATAAAAATAAAAATTGCACTAAATGACAATGCCAAAATCAATGAAACAGCATGGATTAAGAGATTGCCAAAACGTCTTTTTCTCATTAAAATATACTCTTTATCCTCTTCGATTGTTTTAAATTTCTTTTGAGATAATTCATCCGCCAGTTGATCCATAGCTTTTGAATTATCCGCACTTAATATAAATAAATCCATATTAATCAATGTAAACTACAAATTCATCCAAATCTTTTCTTGGAGTTTCACGAGGTTCAGCATTTCCATATCCAAGTGGAGTGAATAGAACTGCTTCTTCATTTTCATCAAGACCTAAGAATTGATGAGCCTTATTTTTCTTGAATGCACCAATATAGCATGTTCCAAGACCAACATCTGTAGCCGCAAGAATAATATGGTCCATTACAATAGTTGCATCCATATCTGCAATGTTTTTCTTATCCCATGGTCTTATCCAGGCTTGATCCCTTATTGCCACAACACACAATACATATGGTGCTTCTACAAACCATTTGGCGCCGTAGATTTCGGACAATTCTTCCTTGTATTTTTTTGTATCGATTACAAAAACCTTAAAGGGTTGCGCGTTGACTCCTGTTGGAGCTATGGTGGCTGCCTTTAAGACATATTCAAGTTTTTCTTTTTCAACTTCCTTATCCAAATATCCTCTAACACTATATCTTTCATTAATAACATCAATAAATTCCATAATTATCCCTCATAGATTATGTCATCCAAATCGCAAAATCTCCTAAATTCTTCCTCATCCATTTTTTCTTCATGAATATGGGCAATTATGCCCGGAAGCCTGCCTATCATAAATACTCCCAATCCTAAATCAGGAGTGAAGCCAAGATCAGATAAAATAGCTGCATTAGCCCCATCCACATTTAACCTAATGTGTTTTTTTTCACAAACCAAATCCTCGACAGCCAATGCCAATTTAATGTGAGGTCCAATAAAACCCTGTTCAATTGCAAGTTCCATTAGTTTTTCGGCTCTTGGATCAACATTATGATATCTATGGCCGAAACCAGATATTTTTTTGCCGCCGATGATATATTCATCATAGATTTCTATTGCCAAACCTGCAATCTGTTTGTTATCAATTGTTACATCATCAATTAAATGAAGAGAATTAATTTTAGACTGATACAACTCCATTGTTTTTTCAATGGCTCCCGCATGCTTGTGTCCAAAAGACAGTAAAGCTCCTGCAGCTGCAGAGTTCATTGGTGAGCCTGATGAAGCCACCAGACGCGCAGTCTGAGTGCTTGGCGGAGTTGCCCCATGATCACAGAATGAAACTAATACCTGATTAAAAATCTTACTTTCTTTCAGGGAAGGTAGCCTTCCTTTTAAAAGTAAAAATACCATGTCGCTGTATCTTATTTTTTCAATCAAATCTCTTTGATTGTAACCTCTTGTGACAATCTTATCTGTTTCCACCCGAGTAATAGCTGTCTTTAAAGAATGGGGATTTAATCTGAAATTATTTTCTTGCATAGTTTAACCTTTAAATTTAAATACTTATAATCTTAATGTTGATACTCTTGGCTCTACAAAGCAGGACGGTCTAACCGAAACAATTCTGACACCACTTGCCCTTTGGTTTCCAATATTAACATGACTTCCAAGAACCGTAGTTTTACCTCCCAACCCTAACGGACCTATATCTGTTTGATTTAGCTTATCTGTAACATATTTTTCAAAAGAGTTTTGATTGTCCAGATTACCATATACAATTGATTTTAATAAAAGTGAAGTTGCCTCATAATGGGTTCTCCCAATTCCAACTGCTGGAATGGATGGAGTACATCCCAACATCTTTAAAGACTCTTCAAGCCACATGCAAGCAGTATCAATGACATTTTCCATAGACCGTTTATGATACACTCTATATGTCTTTGATCTTATTTCAGGCCCTCCGCCTTCAAGCAGAAAGTGAATATTTAACGTGTCAGGACTTATTTCTCGTTTATATGTTGATTCATCGTTAATGTTATCGATTAAAATTGGTGCTGGCTTAAGCATTCCAGGTTTTTCATATAAACCTTCACTTTGCTCAATTCTTTCTTTTTCATTACCTTTTACAGCCATTGGCCTTGCAGGAAGATTATTCAAACCCAATTCAATGCCCTTGTGAATCTGACTGATTAACTCACCAGTAATTTGTCTTTCTTCGCCTATTTCAATGATTACATGAGGAATTCCTGTATCATCACATAACGGAAAATTGGTTTTGCCTGCAACCTGATAATTTTCTAAAATCTGTTCCAATGCCCAGCGGGCATTATCATTATCTTCAGCAGAAATTGCCCTTTCTAATGCTTTAAGCTTGTCATCAGACAAATCAGTTGACGCCCTAATAATAGAATCAGAAATCTGTTGTGTGATATCCATATGATCACTCAGGAATAGCTAAATCATCGGATTGATTTGGAGAAGGTATTGCATCAGAACAATATTCATCAATCATCCTTTTAACCAGTTTGACTTGTTTTATACGAGCAATTGCTTCTTTTTCAGTTGTATCCCAATTGTGGTTTGCTGCAACTGAACCGCCTGTCTTTAAATAAACTGGAGCAGCAACCCTTATAAAATCAGGAACTTCATAATGTCTGATAAATCCTCCGGTTGATTTTGGATTTTCAGTGTGCAAATCCAACGACATGTCGGTAACATTACGAATAGCTGCAATCATTGGAATCTGCAAGTCTCTAACTGGATTTAGAGAATTTAATCCAATTGATTCCAATAGTTTTGCTGAAGCAGGATTTGAATGACCTGCATGAGCAGATAATTTGAAGTGAAGATTATCTGGAAGTTCACCGTCATCCCTCATCTGATTTAAAACCCAAAGCAGACCTTCATCATATAATAAAATCCCACGAACGCCTAATCTGCAGGCACGTTTAACATCTTCAATTGCATAAACCAGATTGTCATAACCTCTAAGGCGGTATCCTATTCTTAATCCTTCTTTTGTGTGGACGGTTGCTGAAGTGTCATATGTTGCTCTCGGACCGACTGCCAAAAACAGCTCACATCCATATGTTTTGGCCAGGTTGACCATTTCTGAGATTTCTTCATCACTCAGCATCATTATTCCTTTGGTTTGGGTGACCCTATGGATGAATAGATTATTTTTAAAAGATTCCATTAAAAGAGCATTCATTGTTTTTGGAGACTGTATTCCCGGAACTTCGAAACGATACTGGCCACCATCACCAAAACGCTTATCTGACACATAGTCCTTTGATATATCTTCAATGCCTATTTTTTTAAGGAATTCCTTTGTATTATCCATATTATCTACTCGTTTAATTTTTGAACAACATATTTCATAGTATAATCTTCAAGTGAATCTAAAACAGTCAGGTTTCTTATGTCATATTGTGGGTTGAGGCTTTTGAATTTGTCAATGAGTTCCCTTAGCTGGAAAGGGTTTTCAAAATCCCCTTTCGGAAGGAATGTGATATTTTGAAATATTCCATTTCTGAAGTTCTTATCCAATTTGATTACCACATTTGAAGGCCTTTTATCAGGATATAATTCATTTAATTTATCATCGGAAATCAAAATCATCTTATTTGCAAGGTCTTTGATGCTGTTGACCTTATCTACAGTTGAATAGTTATCCAAAAGACCATATTCAATTAACTGATTGATATCATCCACACCGACTTCTCCGACCACAAGAGCTATTGCAACGGCATACGGCAAGCTCTGTTTTAACTCTTCAATGTTTTTAGGTCTAAAATTGTTATGCTCTGCTGCAACGGAATAAGTCTTAACAGCAATATTTTCAATATGGTCGTATTCATCACCAATGCTTGCTTTTAGCTTTAATGCAGTGTCTATTGATGAATGCAAATGT
This sequence comes from Methanobrevibacter sp., assembly GCA_017459665.1. Lineage (GTDB taxonomy): Archaea > Methanobacteriota > Methanobacteria > Methanobacteriales > Methanobacteriaceae > Methanocatella. The sequence goes on from JAFUCN010000072.1 coordinate 5,741, forward strand.
CTGCAGAAAGGGTATTTCTTAAAGTAAATGTCACGAACCCTAACCTTACCAATGTCCTTTAGGGCATTTTCAAATGAAAAGTCGCTTATATCTTGAGTTTCCTCGTCAAGAACCATTGCCCTTAAAAATCCTTCATCACCTTCAAGGATGGTTCCACTACCTGTAAATCCGTTTCTTGCTAAAAATGCGGACAGTATTCCATTATAAGCAGCCTTTCCAGCATGTAAAACTTTGCCCATAGACCCGCCATGGTCTGATTCCAGAAGTCCTGCAGCCTGAGTACCGCATAATCCCAATGCATTCAGGATTTGCCCTTCATCAAGCTTTAACAGCTTAGAGGCCACAACACCTGCAATGAATGTTCCTATTGTTCCGGTTGTGTGGAACCCTTTGTTTCTGTGATTTGGATTCACTAACTGGCCAAGCAATATTCCGACTTCATACCCTACAATAACCCCTTCCAAAAACTCTTTTCCAGTTAAATCGTAAGCTTCAGAAATTGCAAGAGCTGTAGGAAATATTACTGCACCCAAATGAATCTGGGCCCCTCTGTGACCATCATCCAATTCAAGAACATGAGCTGAAACGGCATTTACAAAAGCGGCACTTAAAACATCTGTTTTCATGTCTCGACCAATTATAGATGATTTTAAATTAAAATTAAATTTCGCTGAAAATATTTCTTCAATGGTGTTTAAGGCTATTTGAGGTGCATTTTCGCCACTACCCCTGTAAGTTACTCCAAGAAAGTCAATGAAAGCTGCTTTTACAGTAGTTAACGATTCTACAGTTGCCTGTTCATAGCGATAGTTAGATATAAATTTAGAAATATTTTGTAAAAACATAAAACACCTATCATAATATTTGTAAAAAGTAGTATTAAAATTAATAAGTTATTTTTAAAATGAATATTTCAAAAAGAGAAATTAAACTGCTGGAACTCCAGTTAAGACAAGAACAATGTGTGCTACGATAGCTGCACCATAGTAAGTCGCTGCAATAACTAAAACAGTTATGACAATTGCTCTCCAACCAAGAGCCTTAAATTCATCCCAGCTTTTACCCATTCCAATACCAACATAAGCCAAAAAGACTGTTACGATTGATAGAAGCTCTACTTTTGATACATAGTACAAGACAAAATCGGATGTTGGCATTCCTGGAAATGCAATTAGAATACCGATTACACTTATGTATAAAATGGAGGAAACGTTAAACGGCAAATATCTCTCCATCCAAACGCCTATAAGCGTTACAACAGACAATATTGCCATTCCAACCAAGGAATCAGTCATAGGATGTTTATAACCTAAATAATTTCCAATTACAGTAATTATTGAAAATATGATTAACAATAAAATCCAATTGAAAATACCATGAACAGAAACATTTTCAGACCCATCAATCAAATCAGGCATCTAATCATCCTCCTTTTCAGGTACAATCGCTTTTCTTCCAATTTTAGGTTCCAACAAATCATACATTTTTTCTGTCAATGGCAATGCAACAAATATTACAATGTAAATTCCAACACAAAATGATAATAAATTACTGAATCCGGCAAATGCCTCAATTTGTGTTTCCATTCCTGGAAACGCTGCAAGGGTAGGTCCAATAGCTGCTGCATTCATACTTGCACTACCTACACCACTTGCCATAGCAAATGCGTAAGGATGCAGTGGTAAGAATGATAATGAAAAGGTCACAAGGAAACTGATAAATATTGTACCGATTACAGTACCGATAATGAATATGGCGAATACTCCTCTTGATTCCGGAGAGTTAAATCCATATTTATCAACAACGACCGCAACATTCGGTTCACGACCAATAGAGTTTGTCATTCCAATAGCTTCTTTTTTAAATCCTAAAAGTAAAGCAATAGGCAATACCAGGATTGTAGCTAAGTGTCCCAATTCCTGTAAAATCAATGCCGGACCCATTTGGAAAATCAATCCGATTGACTGACCACTGGAAACCGCCAATTTAGCAATCAACACTCCAATAAAAAGCATCATAGCCCCTTCAGCAATACGAGCCTGCTTTCTTTGAATCCATTTTATTGGTTTTGCCAAATAGAAAACGAGCCCTAAAATAATGGTATAAATCAAAGGCATTATAGTTATAGCGACATCTTTTGTTATAGGTATTTTTATCGTACCAATCAATTCAGCTATAATTACTAAAACAAGAACGGTGATGTGTAATCTGTAATCTCTCCACGGGTTCTTCTTCAATATACGCTTATCTGTTTTTTCCCTATAGATATGCTCAACATGACCATCGTTACCCTTATTTGGAATAATAACAAACCCCTGTGAAGTTTTACATATATAACAAAATGTTGATATATACTAATAATTTCTTTAAACCTAATATATAAATTAATAGCATTTACTTTTAAAAAATTCACCAAATAGGAATAAAAAATAGTAATAATTTTCACAAAAGATGAATAAACAAGACTAAATATTCATACGGCAAAGAGGTTTCGAAAGATGCCTTCTTGCAGAAACGGGAGTTTCATAAAACTTGGAATTTTCCAGATTTCGTTCAATCTTAACCGGAACTTTTTCACTGGATTCAATTCTATTCCCGCATTTTTTACATTTAAATCCTTTGTTTTTGCCTGCAGATGTCATTCTTTTTCCACATTCACAAATAGGATTTTGATATTCAACATCATTTAGTTTTATAACCTGGAATTTTTCAATATTGAATGTATTCTGCTCACCGATTCCACCAAAGACTTTAATCAAATCTCCAGGACGCAGATGTGAAACTGTTTTCCTGAAATTCTTTGTCGGCTCATATGCTCCGCATTCAATTTCACCAGAGTCATCAAAGATATAAAAAAACATGTGCCCACCATCAATGATTGTAGGTCTGTTTTTTACCTCCCCTACAACTTCATAACATCCATACTGTTTCATGGAGGATATGTTTAAAGCTTTTTGAATATGCATGTCAGTGTGCTGATTTGTCTTGAAAATACGCCAATCAACAATAGGTTCTGATACCTCAACAATACTTTTTGCCTTTTTTAAAGCTTCAACTTCATTGGATCTGATTCCATATAGAACTGGGCATGGTGTTTTAGGTTCTATTGCAATATAACCTTCAGAATAGTCAATGTTTTCAAAAGTATCCGGGAAAGTCTCCTTATCCATACGATAAACTGATTCATAATCTATTTGCCTTTTAGTTCCATAGTTTTCAGAACTTCTATAGGCAAGCAGTTCATAGGTACAATCACTTAACGGTAGACTGATTGCTGCAATAGATCCTATTATTCCCCTTCCTTTTTTGAATTTGTGAATTTCACAACCGACCGATTTTCCGAATTCTTCAGCTTCTTCAATTGTAATGAACTCATAGATTGCCCTGAAAGCATACTCCTCCATGGATTTGGTGATTTCACCTTCATAAAATACAACACCCGGATTTGTATTGTCACAGTCAAACATGGACAGTCTTTCAACTTCGTCTAAAACAATATCTTTAGCTCTATCTGCCCTATCATCATTCAATATCTTTAAACTGACCCCTCCATTTCCACGGGTTTTAAAGCGAGCAAAAGGATTTAGGCGAATCAATCTTGGATAATCCTTGAGTTTTATCCCTTCAGCTTCAAATTTATTGATAATCTGGCTGGCCAGATAGGTTGTGCACATTCCATCCGGAGAATCAGTATCATCTATTCCAACATATAAAAAATTAATCATAACCACCTTTAAACAAAACTATATTAGAGTTAAAAGAATATATAGTTTAAATAGTGAGAGGTATTTAAAATGTTAACTCGAGGAAACTTGTTACAGCAAATTGAAAATTTATTAAAAAATCAGGGTTTTAAAACCTCAGATATTTACGACCAAGGTTCATTTGATTTGGTAGCAAGAAAAAACTTGTTGATTTTACTTCTAAAAACTTTTTTAAATATTGACAGCATCAATGAGCATAATGCTCATGAAATGAAACAGTTGGCCAACATATTTCTTGCATCACCAATAATAATCGGTGAAAAATCAAGAAACGGCCCTCTTGAGGAAGGAGTAATCTATGAAAGGTATGATATTCCGACAATTGGTTTTGAAACATTGAAAAACATGATATTATATAATGAATATCCTGAAATCTTAGCGGACCGTGGAGGATACTTCGTTAAAATCGACGGAAATGTTATAAAACAATATAGAGAAGAATATTCAATGTCCCTAAAAGATTTAGCCAATCTTGCACACGTTTCAAGAGCTACCATGTACAAATATGAAAACGGCATTGTTCGTGCAAATACCGAAACTGCCATGATTTTAGAAGAAATCCTCAATACTAAAGTGACCCTCGATATCGACCTTCTAAAACAGCCTCAAAAAGAAGATATAGAATATAGTGATGACGTTAATGACTTATCCAAACTGGGTTACGGAGTTTTATCAACCAATAAAAGTCCATTTGATGCCGTTGCGAAAATGAAAAGTTCCGACAAGCATTCCCCATTGATGGCCAATGTTGAAAAGAACAGAACCGAAAAAACCTTAAAAAGAATGGCAATTCCTCTAAAAGACTTGTCAATGGTTACAACTTCAGAACCGGTTTTTATAATCAACAATGACAAAATCAAAGAATCAATAGGTACAATTCCAGTAATCAAATCTTGGGAATTGAAAGAGTTTGAAAATTCAAAAGAACTATTGAAGATGATTAGAGAAAGAAAAGAGAACTAGTGATATTATGGAAAATTTACAGATTACAGATATGGAAAACTATCCAATCAAATGGGTTTGCAACTTCAAAGGACAAACTGCAATCGGAATTTGCGGTAAAACACAAAAAATTGCAATGTTTGCATCTGACGAGAGAGTTTCAAGAATTTTAGATGACATTGTAATCGGAACAGATGAAACCCAAGAAGGATTTGGCTGTGAAGAAAAGGACAGATGCTGTAATTTCGAATGTGAACACTGTGAAATTTCACCAAGACAATACCTGCAGATTACCGGTAAAAAACCATCAAACAAAAACATTACTGATTTGATTAACGGATTGGCAGATTTAAACCAGTCCCTTGAAGCTGACGGACATGTTCCTTTTGAAGAATATGAAGTTGTGAAACTTTAATATTCCTTAAGAAGAGGAAAATCCTCACTGGCTTCTTCTATTTTTGCAACGCCCATACAAATGGCATCTATATATTCAGTAGTTTTTAAAAATGTGAATGCTTCTTTAGGCTTTAAAACACCCGCTGCTAAAACTCTAGTAGCTATTATTTTTTTATTTAGTTTTAAAACTCTATCAACGAATTCCTGTCTTTGGGAAGCATTAAATGCATTAATATCCATCATATAAGAAAGAGAATTAAATGGAATCATATAAAAATCAAACAAATCCATGTCCAGATTGTCTTGAAGCAGATCTGTTGTTCTTGATGGAAATGCTGTGACAATTCCTGAAAGTGAACCAGTACTGTTAATTTCTGATAAAATCTTTGATGTCAATTTCCAGTCATAGCCATCAACTATAAACTCATCAACAAACATTAAAGGACAGTCATAACTTGAAAATAGCTCAATGTCATCATCCCAATCCACTTCTTTTGCAACTTCATAATTAGGATTCAAATAATCAACATCGCTTTTGCCAATGGTTGCGATTACTTTCATCTCACAACCTGCATCAACTGCCAAATCATATGCTTTAAGCAGATTGGAGTCATTTACTAAATTAATTGCTCTTATGCCTTGATTATATGATTCTATGATAACATCTGCAGCATTTTGAGGATTGCTGTACAAATCATCAAGGTACAGTCTTGATCTGTGACCATAATAAAGTTCTGCCATAAATGGGCCATAGCCCAATATTGTTTGTGGTATTGATTTTCCCTTAAATTCCAAATCCTCAAAAAACATCATCATCATTCCTTTAAAAATATTCAATTTAATATTTAATTATTTTAAGTAAAAAAGTTAACCACGGTAATAATATTAATAATTTTAAATATTATAAAAAACATAGATTTAACTAATATTTATTATTAAATATTCTTTTTAAAATTAACAAATTATGGTGAAAAAATGAAAGTACTTATTGCAGATGCAATTAATGAAAAGGGTATTGATAATTTAAAAGAAGTAGCTGATGTTGTTGTTGATACAGACATCACTCCTGAAGAATTAGCCAATACCATCCACGAATACAACGGAATTATTGTAAGAAGTCGAACAAAACTTACTGCAGACATAATCAAAAAAGCAGACAATTTACAAATCATTGCAAGAGCAGGTGTTGGAGTAGACAACATTGACCTTGATGCAGCTACTGAAAAAGGTATTATGGTTGTAAACTCACCGGAATCCACCTCTGTTACTGTTGCAGAGCATACCATGGGATTAATCCTAAGCATGGCTCGTAAAATATCCATTGCTGATAAATCCGTTAAAGAAGGCAAATGGGAAAAGAAAAAATTCATGGGCGTTGAACTCAGAAACAAAACCCTTGGTGTAATCGGAATGGGAAGAATCGGTTCACAGGTAGTTAACAGATGTAAAGCATTTGGAATGGATGCAATGGCATATGATCCATACTTGCCAGAAGAAGTTGCAAAACAGATGGGTGTGGACTTAACTGATTTGGATACTGTTCTTAAAAACTCAGACTTCATTACAATCCACGTGCCTTTAACTCCTGAAACCAAACATTCAATTTCTGCTGAACAGTTTGATTTAATGAAAGACACTGCATATATTGTAAACTGTGCTCGTGGAGGAATTATTGACGAAGAAGCATTATATGATGCTTTGGCTAATAATAAAATCGGCGGTGCTGCATTAGACGTATATGAAAATGAACCACCAGCTGAAGATTCAAAATTATTCGAACTTGACAACATAGTATTGACCCCTCACATTGCAGCTTCAACCAAAGAAGCTCAAAGAGATGCTGCTATTATTGTAGCTGATGAAATTATTGAGTTAATAAAAGGAAACAATCCTAAAAATGTTTTAAACATGCCACGTATTGACAATAACACTTACCAGGAGTTATCTCCATACATGGAATTATGTGAAAAATTAGGAAGTTTCATCTCACAGGCTGTAAACGGTAAAATCCAGGAAATTGAAATTATCTACAGCGGAGAATTAGCTGAAATAGATAACTTGGAAATATTAACCAGAACTGTAATCCAGGGTGCAGTAAACCCATTCTTAAGCTCACCAGTTAATGCAGTTAACGCAGCTCTCGTTGCAAGAGACAGAGGAATAAGCATTACAGAAGGAAGAAAAAACAATGCTAAAGGCTACGAATCATTAATCAAAGTTATTGCAAAAAGTGAAACCGATACTTTCTCAGCAGAAGGTACTCACTTACACGAAGCAAGAATCTTAAAAGTAAATGATTACTGGGTCGATGTTATTCCTGAAGGACACATGTTCATTGCAAAATATGAAGACATTCCTGGAAGCATAGGAAAAATCGGAACAAAATTAGGTGAACATAACGTTAACATTGGAATTATGCAAGTTGGAAGAGATGAAAAAGGCGGAAGAGCCATCATGGTTTTAACTTTAGATAAAGAAATTCCAAAAGACGTTATTAAAGAACTCCAAGCTTTAGATAATGTTTATGAAGCTATTGGATTAGAATTATAAATTAAAAAACAATTTTCACCATAATTGTTTTTTATTTTTTTCTTATTTTTTAAATTCACGAGATATTCTCTCGATTTTGCCGTCACGATTAAGTTCTATTTTTATTACTTGGTTAGGTTGCAACTGAGTTTCTTCAAAGCCATCATATTGTGGTTTTTCATTTATTGTTTTAAAGAATTCATCATCTTTTTCATCAAGAAGTCCTGGTTTGAAAACCTCATCATCACGGACAACATCCCTTTCATCAAAAAATTCATCAGAATCGTCATCAACCAAGTGACTGTAATCTCCGATAGTATAAGTTTGAGGATTTCCATGTCTGTCATATGCCCTAAATGTTTCCACTGAATATGGAAGACAGACAATCATGTGAAAATAGCCGTTTTTTGAAAATGTTTTTAAATCTGCTCCTGACGGCATTGCACTTGGTCCTGGGTGTGAGTGGACAGATCCCCAGTATTTTGTATTGATCGGCAGCATTTCAGTATGTACAACCGCCCCTGTTTCGCCGGTTTCGCCGGGAATGAATATCAAACTTGTGATATAAAGCTTTCTGTCAATTATTTCTCCATCAAAAAATGCCAGAAATTCATTTGGATAGGCTTTATTTGAATAGAATATTACAGAATCAAGAACTTCACGGTCAACACATACCTCATCAAATTCTTCCTCATCATTGTTGAATATTTTAGAAAGAAAACTCATTTTATCACCTTGATTTCTTTGAAGAATTTTTCGCTGAATTTGGGAATTTCCCAATCCACATAGACATGACTTCTATATGAGGTCTGGTTTTTATTTTTCTTTTTATTAAAACCAGTTACCTTTTTGTATTTCCTATATACTGCTATTCCCCTTTTTTTGTAGGTTTCAAGATCGTTTAAGTTAATTCCATTTTCAAACAACAATTCATGAATGTCACTTAAATTCATACCATTTATTTTGTCATTCGCTTGACTATTTGAATACTTGGATTTGAGATATGAAATTCCATGGGAATTGACACAGTTTCTCCATGATTCATCCTGCCGCCATTTGAAATAATTCAGGATATCCTCATCATTGACAGGAATAATCCTTGAATCAAATGCAGGAGGCTTTTTAAATTGAACATCATAGTTCATTACAAAAGAGCTTGAAGCAAAACTGGCTATTACTGAGTTAATTTTTTCAATTCTGCCATCGAAAGGAATCTTATCTAAAAGCAAGCTTATTTCATCAGAAAAAGCATAAACAAATGAGGCTGAAAACTCATTGAACAGGTCATTGCAGACCTGTGAAAAAACCCTATAGAAATTCTCATCATATGGCTTGATTAAATTCAAATCACGGGCAAGCTGATGAAAACTTCTGCCGTCCAAACGAACGATAATTTTGGAGTTTTTTGGAACTTTCAGAGATGAATAAACTTCATAATCTTTCATTACATTCCCACACTTATGGTTTCATTGAAACTTTTAAGCAATCTGATAGCTGAAAGTGCTGCCAGCATGCTGGTTTTCGGATTTGCCGCACAAGGATAATTCATAGTTGTTGTTTTAAACTCACCAAAATCCCCTTTTGCAGTAATTTCATGAACATTTCTGTCAACTTTTGGATCAACAATAATCTTAACATCAATATCCCTATTGCAGGCCATACTGATTGTTGCTGCAACATTGATATTTAATGGGAACTCTTTAACTGCTTCAGAAGCTTTTCCTTCAAACAATACTTCCTCTTTGTCTATGTCCTTTCCAAGTGACTTTGGAGATTTACGGGTTACAAGGTTTACTTCCTTAAGACCGAATTTTGCAACTGCCTTGATTCCATCAAGACCCACTACAGCACCGGAAGGCAAATGTATTTTTGCATTGTTTTCTTTTGCGATTTTCAATACTTCTGTATAAAAATCAGTATCCATAAATGCACCGATGCTCATGATTATCATATCACGTCCTTTACCCAAAATTACAGGAGCATATTCCTTAACTGAAGCCGGTGAAGCACATTCCAAAATCAAATCGACATTATCCACCATGTCTTCAAAGTCAAGTGCCGCCACACCGCCAGCTAAACTAGCCAGATTTTCTGCCCTTTCAATATCCTTATCAAAGAAGTATGCAATTTCAATATCATTGTCTTCAGGAACTATGCTTGTTGTAATAATATTGGCAATAGCTCCACAGCCTATAATACCTACTTTCATAGTATCACACTAAAAAAAAAAGTTATAAAAAAAGAAATGAAAGAAAGATTATTTATAATCTTTCAGCATCGAATTGTACTTGGGTTTCGCCTTGTGGTTGAGTTTCAGTTGGTTTTGGAGCTACAGGACTAGGAATTTGTGGTTCTGGATTTACTTTTTTCATGTCCCTTGGGTTGATTAACATGATATCTCCAATTGCTTGAACTTTATCAAAGTCAACAGTTAATAAATCAGATTGGAAAGACCTCATATTATTTTCTTCAGGAACTTCACCACGAATACTTCCTAAAAATTGGTTTACAATACCAGTTGGTTTTCTTTCATGTTCAATAGCTCTAACTTGTAATTTTGAAATTGTTCCTAATCTAATGTTAAGAATGACATCTTCTACACGACCAACATAATGACCAGTGTTGGTATAAATATCTAAACTGCGTAATTTTGAAACTTCTACCATTTTTACACCACAATAATAATAATTAATTAAATTTAATATGTATATTTTTATCAAATTGATTATATAAATAGTTTATGTTTTTTAAAGTGAAAAAATGTCCTAAAATAAGAAAATAGAAAAAAATTAATAAATTATGAAGTTAAAAAATATAATTTAGATTGAAAGGAGACTTCAAATGTGGGATACAACAAAAGATTATAGAATTTTAGTGGCAAGTAAAGCAAGAGAAAATTACCTGAATCTCATTCCAACAGCATCCTTTAGAGGAAGCTGGAACAAAAAACAGGCTGTTGACTTGGGAAAGCAAATGAACAGTGATTTTCAGTCATTAATTTACTCATACCTTGAGGGAGATGAATTGGTAAACTCTCCAGATGTTGCTGCACTTAAAGAAAAAGCTTTAAAGATTATTGAATATTTGGGCGGAGATGACTGGAACAAGAAATTCCTGAACAATGCTCCAAAAGAGGATAGGGAAAAAACCCAGGAAAACATTGCGAAAGTGAGATTTTTCCTCGACACTATTATTGGCCTAAAAGACAGGCTTGCATTAGGACCAATCAACGATCCCATTATGGGTGTCGACATCAAAGTAGGAGAAGTTATGAGCGTAACCAAACACCCGAAAAACGATAAACTTCTAATCTGTAATGTAAACTTGGGAAAACGTGCTATAACTGTTGTAACCAATGATTTGAACGTTAAAGATGACAATAAAGTAGGAGTATCCCTGCTTCCACCACAGGCATTCAGTGACATCGTAAGTGAAGGAATGTTTTTAGGAATGAATGGAAGTATCCTCAAAGATGTTGAAGGTGAACTCGGCCAGATGCCTAAAGGAATCCCAATGGAATCTCTTAACGAAACACGTAACCTTGTTGAAAACTACTTAAAATAAGCTTAAATGCTTATTTTCTTTTTTTATCTTAAATTCAGACCAATTAATTTTGTTTTAGTCATTTCCCCAACAGCATATTTTATCCCTTCTTTTCCAACACCACTGTTTTTAAATCCGCCGAATGGCATGTTGTCTGTTCGGAATGTTGATTGCTTGTTGATGAATACTGTTCCTGCTTCAATTTCACTAGCGCATCTCATTGCGGATGCATAATCTGATGTGAATACACCTGCCTGAAGGCCGTATTCAGTTGCATTTGCCACGTCAATTGCCTCATCGATATCATTAACATGAATTATAGGTGCAACCGGCCCGAATGTTTCCCGCACAACCAGATCCATTGATGTAGTGACATCATCAATTACTGTAGCCTCATAAAATGCACCGTCACGTTTTCCGCCGGTTAATATTTTAGCACCATCACGGACCGCATTATTAACTGCCTCTTCAACTTGAATTGCTGCCTTTTCACTTATTAATGTACCAAGAGTTGTTTTTGAATCTAATGGATTGCCCATAACCAGTTTTTCTGTTTCAAAGACCAGTTTTTCACTAAATTCTTCAGCAATTTCCTCTTCAACAATAATTCTTTTGACACCCATACATACCTGTCCTGCATTTAAAAATGCGCCGTTGATAACTCCTTTAACGGCCTTGTCAATATCACCGTCTTTTAATAAGATTAATGGATCATTACCTCCAAGTTCCAATGTGACTTTCTTCATTCCTGCCTTTTGGGATATCATCATTCCAGTGGTTACGCTTCCAGTAAATGATATCTTGTTAACATCAGGTGATGTGACAAGATAATCTCCTACTTCTGAGCCGTATCCTGTTACAGTGTTGACTACACCATCAGGAAATTCCTCATTTAGAAGTTCACAGAATTTCATAACTGTTAGTGGTGCTTCTGTAGGTGGCTTTACAATTACTGTATTTTTACATGCTATTGCAGGTGCGATTTTATGGATTGTTAAATTTAATGGATAGTTAAATGGAGTTATAGCTGCAACAACACCTAACGGCAACCTTTGGGTAAATGCAAAAAATCCTTTACCGTTGAGACCGGCATCCAAAGGTACGCTTTCACCATAAATTCTTTTTGCCTCTTCAGCGGCCAGTTTAAGTGTTTCAATTGACCTGTCAAGTTCAACCAATGATTCGTTTATTGGCTTTCCGACTTCTTTGGTTAACAGTTCGGCAAATTCCTCACGTTTTTCCTGCAGTTTGGATACAACATTGAAAAGTTTGTTTGAAACTTTAAATGCAGACATTTCCTGTAATTTCTCCTTAGCTTCATTTGCTTTCTGGATTGCCAAATCTGCAGTTTGAAGGTGTGCAATTGGAATTGTATCAATCAATTCACCATTGTAGGGATTTTTCACTTCTTCTAAATCATCGCTTGTAATGTGTTTTCCGCCAATTAACATGTCCATTTTTATCACCTTATTTTAGATGTTTATCTTAAAAATTTATAAATATACTGTCATTAATTGTCATACACTTGAAATTGTTATTCGAATTGAGAGGTGCATTGCAAGTGTAAAACGTTTATTGTGCGATTTTTTACGAATACACATCAATATTGATGTTTTTAAGTTAATAAAGTCATATTCTAAATTTTTTGTCTTATTTTTATGAAATTCAAAAAATGATTTTTTAAAACTCGAAATATGGAAAAAATCTTGAGTTACTCGCATGAAATTTCCTTACTATAACTAGCAAATAAATCTTTAAATGCAAAAATCCAAATTGAATTATATTGAATTATAATATAAAATGTAAAAAAATAATCCAATTGTTAAAATACATGATATGAAAAGGAATTTCAATCTAAAAAGAAATTTTTAAAAAATCGTCTAATTTCACAAACAAGTGAAAGAATCAACAAATCCAAACACCATATTTCCAAATGCAAAAATATATGAAAAACCAGACAAGAAATCTTTAAAAAAATGTTTCTGCTAAAATATTTCCCCATATGAAAAAATCATGAAAAAAAGACTGATTCAAGACAGTTCACCTAAACATTTCCAATTATTAGAAAAATTTTCACTTCAAGAAAATTCCTAAAAATGCTCAAAAAAGAAAAAAGAAAAAAAATAAAGAGAAAACCTCTTTAAATTATTTGAAATATCTTCCGATATTTGACA
>JAFUCN010000073.1 GCA_017459665.1 Methanobrevibacter sp.
TCAGATCCACCATCATCGTCTTGCCAAACAACGTCTCCTGTTAATGTGACTCTCTCACCATTGGTGGAGTTAAAGCCATCGACAGTGGATTTGACAATGAATCCGTCCTTATAATATTTAAGATAAGTGTCTGGAATTTTGTTGACGGTAGATTCATCAAATGCAGTTTTCTGTAAGTCGGATGAATCATCTGTTGTAATGTGTATAAATGCAAATGCTACTGCACATACTACTAGAATTATGATGATATAATCGATTATTGTAAATTTTTTCATTTTTAAACCTATTCTTCATAAATAGCGCCTACTGGGCAAACGTCGACACATTCGCCGCAGGAATCACATTTGGTATTGTCAATAACCACAGTAAAAGCCTTTTTTTGAATAGCTTCTTCCATACATACGTCAATACAATCTTCACAAACTCCACATTCTTCCATATCAATTTGCAATTATTACACCGTTTTTAATTTGATTAAAAAAATTACTATTATATCTAATATTTAATTATCTTAATATTTATATACTTGTTCTTTGAAATATTAATCTATAGTTTTTAATATTTTGGATAAATATTGGTAAAAATGCCAACATTTAAATACTATGTAAATAAATATTACTATTGTATGCAAGGGTGCCCGAGCGGCCAAAGGGGGAGGACTTAAGATCCTCTGGTATAGGCCTTCGAGGGTTCGAATCCCTTCCCTTGCACTATTTTATTATTTTTTGTCCGATTTTGCCTTAGTGGCTCAGGTGGTAGAGCGCTACCTTGGTAAGGTAGAAGTCGGGGGTTCGAATCCCCCCTAAGGCTCTCTAATTATTTTTTCTGATTTTTAATGTTAATTATTTATATGACCTTTTACTTCAAATTAAATAGTTTTCATGGAAAAATTTTGTTTTTTGATAAATGACTTAAAAAGGTGAAAAATTGAATTATAAAAAGCTAGTACTTGTAGGTTGTATTTCAGCATTCGTTGCTGTTTTAACTTCTGTTTTAGGAGTTGCCGGTACTATTATTGGTTCTGTTATTTCTTCAGTTTTATATAACATGCTTTCAGAAGCTTTAGAAAAACCGATTGAAAAGGCAACTTTCAGCACTAATTTCGAATGGGAAATTGCATACATATTCCCGCTTGCAGTAATAGCTTTAATTCAGTTGCTGTTTATTTTCGCTTTGCTGTCTGGATGGGGATTCTTGCCGCACACATTTCTAAATGTTTATCTGTCTTTACAGGACTTTGCAAGCAACAATTTATACAGGCTTTTAGGTCTTGCAATGCTGGTTATAAGCGCATATCCTCTCGTTGTAAAACCGGATATCATCAAAAAATCTCATGGTGCCATTATTGCATTTGTAGGTTTGGTATTCCTGGCACGTGGTTTTGTAGACTTCGGAAACAGGATTACTGATTTATACAGTCCAGTTTTTGCATATTTTGATTTCCCGATAGCGGTTGTTGCATTGCTGTTAATCTTATTTGTAATATATAAGATTTTAATGTCTGCTAGAGAATCAGAAAGGGAATTTAAGGTAATCAAGCATTCAATGAATGATGAAAATTTCTCTAAAGAAAACGTCGCTAAACATTATCATTCCAAAAAGCACAGTGATTTTGATTATGAGAAAAAAAGAAAAAGCATTCGTGTAAATAGTCATGAAAATGTCAGAAAGCCAAAAAGGGATTCACAGGTCAAATTTAAAAACCATGTCAAAACTCCAGAAAAACCGCAGGCAGGAATTAACGAATCCTCAAGCAATATCCATTTCGAATCCAATGACATATTGGACGATTATAAAAAATAGTTGATAGCATGAGCAAAAAAGATAAGACACTAAAAGAGATTTTGGATTTGATTTTATATGAAAATCCGGCTACTCAGGATGAGATTGCAGAAAAGTTAGGCATTACCCGTCGTTATGTTACTCAGCTATTGCAGCCTCTTGTTAAGGAAGGAGCCGTTAAAAGGGCATACATGATTGATTTGAAGACCTATGAGGAAATCGTATCTTCATCAGATTATGTAAGTGCCAAAAATGTTCAGGGAAATGTCTTTGTCAATGAAATGTTGGACAATATGGCCAAACATGTACACTCCCAACTTGAAACATCTTTTAATGCGGTTTTGGAATATGATGAGGACATGGCCAAAAAAGCTCTGGAAATGGATTATGCCACCAACAATATGGTTGAAAAAATCAGAACTTCCGTTGAAACCATCGTCAGCATTAATCAGCATTCTGAATTTTCAAAATCTCTGCTTTACAATGAAATTGCCTATGATTTGGAACGTATTGGGGATTATTGCGGTCATATTGCCAAGTTTGTAATTAATGATGTCTATGAAATCGAAGATAAGATTTTGAAGAAATTAAAAAGGATGTATAAGACTGCTCAAAAGATGATCCGTCTGGCCATCAAGGCATTCATTGAAGGGGAATCAGATTTGAAAGACGATTTGATGGAACTTGAGGACTCAATTCATATCCTGCAGTCCAAGGCAATCAATCTTATTGCAACCCAAATGGCCGAAAATTCATTTGATGAAAAGGAACGTTCAAACTATTTTATTTATCTGTTCAGAGTAATCAAGGCTTTTGAGAGAATCGGAGATATTTCCGTTGAAATGATGGATGTGGCTATCGAATTCCACGATAATATTCCAAGGCCTACCACTCCTAGGTCTTTCAGATAACTTATTTTTTTTAAAATATTTGTTCACTATATGTGAAATATAATTCCTAAAAAGTAAACTTTATATATTACTTCTTGACAATTACCTTCTACGGTGATACTATGAGAAACAATAAGTTTTTCTTATTAGCTATTGTTATAGGCATAATTTTGACAATACCTATGAACAATGCCAATTTGCAGTTAAACATTGTCGGTTCCACTTCCGTTCAGCCAGTATGTGAAGAATTAGTAGAAGAATATAAAAAATCACATGAGGGTGTAGACATTAATGTTCAGGGTGGTGGATCTGGACTTGGAATAAAATGTAGTGAAAATTGCCTTGCAGATATCGGAATGTCTTCAAAAGAAGTTGATAATGACAATCTGAACGTTTATGAGATTGGACGTGAGGCAATTGTGGTTGTAGTAAATCCAGACAATCCAATTGATGATTTGTCCACACAAAAAATCAGAGATATCTTTTCTGGAAAAATCACAAACTGGAATGAAATTTCAGGTAATTCCGGTAAAATAAATGTCATTTCAAGAGAGTCAGGTTCTGGAACACTTGATTCGTTTAAAAACATAATAATGGAAAATCAAGAAATCAAAAAGGATGCCATAATTCAAAACTCACCAGGAGCCATCAAACAAAGTGTTATTGAGGATAAAAACGCA
>JAFUCN010000074.1 GCA_017459665.1 Methanobrevibacter sp.
AGTCACCGTTGAAGAAAGATAAACAATTATCTTTCGAATTTTTTCTTTTTTTGTATTTTTACATGCCTAAACTTGAAATAAACGAAAAGTTGTATGGTTTCGTAAAATTTCACTCATTTAAAACTGCTTATTTTAAATATTAAGAGTTGAATATCATTAACTAAGAAAATAAGATGATATTGTTGAATAATCTAGTCAAATGTTTTCACAAACCTACGGCAATATTTATACTGTCTTAAAATAATTTATTTACAATATAAAGTAAATATTGCTTTGTATAAATAAAAATAAAGCCTTAAAAAAGTGTAAAATTTATATACTAAGTTTTACATACTATAATTAAGATTTAACTGAAGTACAGGAGGTTTGTATTATGCAACAAAACTACTCGCAAAGACTTGAAATGCAGATTCCCCAAGAGAATATCTTCACTGGATTTGAAACCCTACAAAAAGATGAATTTACTGGATTTATTGAAAAACATTTTGAATTCCCTTCCAATAACTTCGATGAAATAAATCTATTCATTGATGGCGATGCTGAAATGAAAAAAATAATCTATGATTTACCTGAAATCATTTCATCAGAACTAACCTATTCAAGAATTTCATTAGATTTCATGAAAGAAACAGATCCAAGTGAAAAAATACTAGAAATAGTTGTTTATTCAAGTTCAGATGAAGAAACATTACTTCAAAAAGAAGATAAAATTAGTGATTGGATTATTGACAATTATCCTAATCCTAAAAACGAATACATCATTCTGGTGGAATTTTAGATGACAAACAACGATAATTTTGATTGGTATGACTATTATAGACTCGCAGATTCTTATTCTAATGAAAATGACCCTGCGAAATTAAGAACTGGGATAGGAAGATTTTATTATTCATCATTTTTAGAATCTAGAGATTTCATTTTAGAAAATAAAACCTTTTTGAATGAATATAACAAGAATATAATGCAATCAACTTCTGGAAGAGTTCACAAAGAAACAAGAAATACATTTAACAACCACCCTCGATTAAATACAACAAACACTGGCGTGAAAATTGCTCAAAGATTAAATGTATTAAGAAAATATAGAAATATGGCTGATTATGATTCTACTAATCCTAAACATCTTAAACATGTTTATGATAGATGTAAATCAAAATCAAAAAGAATTTTCGAGTTATTGGATGAATTAAACTAAAAGTTAAATATTAACTTTTAGATTTAACTCCCACAAGTGAAGCAAATACAGACAATATGCACAACACCACACAAATAATACATGTTATTTGACAGCTGGACACAAGCAAAGGATAGTATTTCTCCACAATAGGCACGTTACCCATCACAAATGCAAATACCAGTGTCAGTATTCCCATACTCATTGCCTGGCCAACGGTACGCATTGTTGCAACAGCCGCTGAAGCGACAGAAGTGTCTTTTGGCGGTACTGAACCCATAATTACATTTGTATTCGGTGGTGAGAACAGTCCAAATCCGATACCGTAGATAACCATTGCCACTATTAAAAATTCAAGTGATGTTCCGCTGTCCAAAAATGAAAACAATACTAAAGATAAAGTTCCAAGGCCCATTCCAATAGCTGCCAGTATTTGTGGAACATACCTATCAGACAGCCTTCCTGCAATTGGAGCTAAAACTACCTGACATATCGGTGCAACCAGCAGGATAATGCCTGCAGTCTGTGAATCAAGACCTTTTATGTACTGCAGGTGATAATTTAGGATTGTAACTACTGCATAGGTCGCCAGATATGCTGAAAGTGATGCGAAATTAGCTGATAAGAACTTATTGTTTTTGAAAAATCTGATGTCAAATACCGGATGGGTCTGTTTTAGTTCTATTAATCCGAATATAACCAGACAGATTATTCCTAAAACAGTAAGTACAACTCCCAATGGCTGATTTAGAATTGTAAAACCATAGATAAAGAGAACCATTCCTATTCCATATACAAGTGATCCTTTAACATCGATTGGAATTCCTTCAAATGTTATCCATTCATCTTTTACTTCAAACAGAAGCAGTGCCAGAATTACAAATAAGAATGGGACATTGAATAAGATAACTGATTTCCAGCCCAAATTATAGTTTAAGATCCCTCCAAGAACAGGAGATAAGGATAATCCCACATAAACACCTGTGATGTTGATTCCCAAAGCTGCTCCCCTGTCCTGCGGTTTGAATGCTGAAACTATCATTGCCATTGATGTGACATTGATAAATGCCAATGCAATTCCGAGTATCAGCCGGCAGGCTAAAAACAGTTCTGTTGTGGTAACTAATACATTTACAATTGAAATTATAATAAAAAGAATGATGCTTAAGATTGTAACCCGTTTAAGTCCGTATTTTCCTGAAATCTGACCTGCAGGAACTGACAGAACTGCTACAACCAGCAAAAAGATAATTGTAACCCAGTTTTGAACAATATTATTCATTCCAAACTCCGCAGCTATTGAGGGAATTACAACATTGACTGCATTAACTGCAAAAACCGTGAAAAACGACAATACTGTACAAATTAAAAGGATTAGATTTTTACTTTTCATTGTGTATATTTTAATTTTAATGGAATATAATAATGCCTATTTTGTATGCTGAACGAGAACTATGTTAATTCCGTTTGGGTCTATGACTCTTGCCATGTATCCGACCTGTGTTTCAACTGGTTTCATTGCTATATTTGCACCTTTTTCTTCCAGTTTTCTGATTTCTTCGTTTATATCTCCAACATCCATTCCAATCGAATAGATTCCGGTTTCAAAAGCAGTATTTTCTATTAATTCCATTCCTGCAAATCCATCACCATTAAGTAATGTGATTTTACCTCCCGGAACATCAAATTCAGCGTCAAAAGTGAAATCCAAAGTTTCAGTGTAGAATTTAACGCTTTCTTCCATATCATTAACAATTATTGTTGCATATCTGATTTTCATGAAAAATAGTATATTTTTAAGATTATTTTAATCTATCCATTAATCCGGACATTCTTGCATAATGGAACAGGTAAAGCTGTACATAACCAGCATATTCACCGAACTCTTCCATTCCAAAATCCCTTACCTTAGCGACACTAATATCTTTTCCATCAAAATATAAATAGGACACTATACGTTTTATCCACACATCAGATGGAAAAGCCTCTTTGAAGTTGAATCCGTAAAGCAATATGCAGTCTGCCACTTTCGGACCGACACCGGGAACTTTCAATATAGTTTCAAATGCTTCCTCATAATCCATTTCAGGGATTTGGGAAAGGTCCATTTCAAGTGTAAACATTTGTGAAGCCTTTTTCATATAGGGTGCCCTGTAACCGACACCACAGGATTTCAAGTTATTTCCGCATGGTTTACTTTCAAATAACGATTCTTCATCCTCATCTTCGTATAAATCCTGAATAATTTCTTTATCAGGAAACGTATAATAATCATCAAAATAATTGTTTCCCCATTTTTCTTTCATATCGCTTACTGATTTTGTCCAGCGTTTTATGGAATTGTTTGCAGAACAGATTGATGATATGATACACTCAAAGGGGTCGTTTGCCAAAAACAGTCTCAAACCTTGGCAGAACTCAGACATTTGCCTAAGTTCTTCGTGGTCTGACAAGTATTTATAAAATTTACCCAAATCAAAATCCAAGTCATAAATATAATTTAAACGAGAAATAGCTTCCTTTTTAGAAATGTCACCTGTAAAATTAAAATCCAGATTCTTACCGGACTGTTTAACATCAAATAAAACAGGTTTTCCTCCAACCATCAGGACCTCACGAAAAGACTCGTCGACCTGTTTCCATGGAGGCTGTGATGTCTGGCCAGACAGTTGGGTTAATTCAAGATTAATTGGTTTTTTAATAATCATAAACGGACAGCCACGTTGTTTTCTTTCAAGTATTGCTTGACTTCGCCAATGGAATATTGATTGAAATGAAATATGCTTGCTGCAAGAGCCGCTGAAACGTCAGTTTTTTCAAAAACGTCCAATATGTCTTTTGGCTCCCCAACACCACCACTGGCAATTACCGGAATGTCCACTGCATCATTGATGGCTTTATTGAGCTCAATATCATATCCTGCCTGGGTTCCGTCCCCATCCATACTTGTCAAAAGAATCTCACCGGCTCCCAAATCCTGACATTTTTGTGCCCATTGAATTGCATCGATTCCTGTAAACTCACGTCCGCCGTAGATGCTTGAATCAAACCAGCAGAATCCCTTATCAGTTTCAATGACTGTTTTATCCTTTGCATCATCGGGATGGTCAACATATCTTCTTTTGGCATCTATTCCTATTACAACTGCCTGTGATCCAACAACCTTTGAAGCTTCGGTTAAGAGTTCCGGATTTTTAATGGCCGCAGTATTGGTTGAGCATTTATCTGCTCCGGCTCTAAGCATTTTAATGTAATCGTCAACTTTCCTTATTCCCCCACCTACACAAATCGGCATGAACACATTTTCTGTTAATCTGTCGATGACATCTGCCATGGTTGCACGCCTTTCATGAGATGCAGTAATGTCTAAAACTACAATTTCATCTGCTCCTTCTTCATAGTAGCGTGTCGCAAGGTCTACTGGATTGCCAGCATATTTAATCTCTTTAAATTCAACGCCTTTAACGACTCTGCCTTCAGGAACCTGCAAATCACAATCTAGACAAGGAATAATTCTTTTAGTTAACATAATTATCAATAAGAAAAAAAGTAGTATTGTTTTTAAAAAACAATAATTTTAAGCTGAATATCTTAAAACGAAACAGAATATTGCTAAAATAATGGTAGCAACTATAACGTGTTCAGGTGAGAGTTTTGGACCTAAACTTTCTTCATCAAAGTATCTTACTAAACCTGCACCAGTTTGAGGCATAGAAATCTTATTATCTTTTTTAGCCATAGTAATCTCCTATAAAATTAATTAAATAAAATAACTGTATATAATTTTTATTTTCATAGTATATAAAGTTTAGATTTTCTCTTTCTTTATAACTTTAATGTCACTTATTCTTGTATCGGGATACTGTCCATCGCCATCCTTTTCAACAGCCTTTACCATATCCCATACGGTAAGCAGTGCCACACTTACACCAGTAATAGCTTCCATTTCAACACCGGTTTTTCCTAAAGTGTTGACTGCGCATGTTGCGATGATTTCTGTATCTTTAACTTCAAAATCAAGTTCTATTCCGGTCAATGCCAATGGATGGCAAAGCGGGATTATTGAAGATGTATTTTTAACGGCCTGAATTCCTGCAATTTGAGCGGTAGTCAAGACATTTCCTTTTTTGATTTCTTCATTCTGAATCAATTCTATGGTATTTTTATCTAAAAATATGCTACCGCTTGCAATAGCTCTTCTTTTTTGATCTGGCTTTTGGCCAACTTCAACCATATGTACTCCGCTGTCTGTTAAATGTGTAAATTCATCTGCCATAATATCTACTTCTCGCTTACTTCAATTACATCCAATTGTTCACAAACTGCATTAACATCCAATATTTCACTTACATTAGGATGACTTCTTCCTTCATCACCTGAAATCAGTTCCTTAATGTACAATCCACCTTCCGTTTTTATTCGCATGCTGAATGTCATATCATCAATGACTTCACAGGACAAATCAAGAACATGCTTTATACGAACCATGTCCGTACGTCTTCTAAGTACCCTTAAAGGAGTCTGCTGGTGAATTTCATTTAGTTTGGTCAATTCATCGAGTTTTTCTTTGTCATAAACGCCGTCGCATTTTACGATTGCATTATAAACCTTATAAGTGTCAGGGGAAGATTGCTTTATTTCTGCCTTTCTTCTTCTCTCGCATAAATGTAAATTGTGATATGAAGTTTTGCCTTCATTAATTTTATTGATTTTATCTTCCAGTTCTTTTAAATCAAAGTATCTGATTTTTGGCTCTTTGATTTCCAAAACGAACGGTCTTCCGGAACCCAGCATCAAAACATCTATATCTTCACGACCGGCTCCATGGAATTTTGCTTCACGGCCTTTGGTTATTTTTAAAAAGTGCTCGGAAATCAGCTCCTCAACTGATTCAGGGTATTGTTTTCCTGTGAAGTTGCACTCTTCACATCCTCTACCCTTGCATTTGCTGCATGGC
>JAFUCN010000075.1 GCA_017459665.1 Methanobrevibacter sp.
AGACAAATACAATGACACAGAATGCCATGTTGAAGAAAGTGCAATCTGTACAAAGGTTGTTGATGGAGATACAATCTATTTGGACAACGGCAAAAAAATCCGTTTTGTTGGCGTAAACACTCCAGAGCGAGGTGTTGAAGGCTATATCACATCAAAAAACTTTGTTCAAAAGTTATGCCTAAATAAAAAAGTCGGCATAGACATTGATGACAGAAAACACAACGACAAATATGGGAGAACATTGGCAGTCGTTATTGTTGATGGAAAGAACGTTAATGAAATGCTTTTAAAAGAAGGGCTGGCAGAAATCATGTACATGCCTCCAAGTGAATTCTACCCATATGACTGGGCAGATAGTGATACACATGTGGCAAATACTCATAGCTCCTCATCTTCAAGCAGCACTTCACATTCAAGTTCCGGAAGCTATGTGGGAAATTCGAATTCCGGAAAGTTCCATGTTTCAGGCTGCAGCAGTGTCAGCAAAATGTCTGAGAAAAACAAAGTATTTTTCAAAACCAGAAACGATGCAATAAATCAGGGATACGTGCCTTGTAAAATCTGCAATCCCTAATCTTATTTTTTAGCGTATGAGACCATATTTAAGGTATTCCAGTTCTTTTTCAAATTGATCGAAGTCCAATTCATCATCTTTGCTTTCATCGGATACTGCATTTGAGTATAGCAAACCCAAAGAATAATAGTAAATTAGACAAAGAAGAGGAATCACAATACAAAGACCCGCAATAGCACCGAAATAATGTATATTCAACAATAAAAGAGCAATCATTCCGATTATGCCGACAAGAATAGCCATTGCAAAATACCATCCTAAAAATCTGCCAACACCAATTTGTTTGATATCAGTGAAAACCTTATCAATTTTTAATCCATCAATCAGACTGTTGGTATCTGCCATTCTGGCTTTTGCAATATATGCGAAAAGAGAAAAAACCCAACGGACAAATAAAACAACACCAAAAGTTGTTAAAATAGCAATTATAAAGTCCTCTATCAACTTAAATGTGAATGTGAAACTTAACAGGCTGTCTATTAAAATTTTTGGAAAATCAACAATTCCTGTTGCAAATAGCATTAAAACCAATGCAATGATTGATGGAACTGCAATATAACAGATATGCAAAACCAATAGCTTAAAAGTGTTGACAATACTTCTTCCAACTTTAATGGAAGGTATTTCAAGAGATTCGTTGATTCCTGAATTGACAACCAAAATCAGGTATCCTGGAGCAATCAAAATAAAGACCAATAATGCTACAAGACCAATCATACAGGTAATTTCATTTTCAATGAAAATGCCAATCGGCAAAATTAATGTCAATACGAATAATACACATGCAAAACCCAAATGCTTCAAATCCCCAAAAGGATATTTAAAAGAATTTGCAATAATATTTCCCAAGTTCAAATCCATCAACTCAAGACATAATTATTTAAAGATAAATACCGGATTTTTATCCTGATTGAAAATTTCAGCCTGTTCATCCAAGTAATTTAATATTAATGTATTGGAAGCAGTGACTTCCCCGACCACATCGGCTTCAATTGAATATTTAGCCAAATACTCTTTTACATAATCGCATTTGTCTTCGCTTGCTGTAAAAACAAAACCTGAACCAGGATATGATCTAAGCCAGTCAACCCATTCAACACTTTCATTTCTTGGAATATCTTCCAAGTTAACGACTGCACCTTTTCCGGATGTTTCTAAAAGCATTTCTAATGTTCCCAAAATTCCCGGATTTGAAATGTCTTTTCCGGATTTGATATAATCATGTTCTGCAAGGTATTGGACTGCAGTTATCTGGTCACGTACGAGTTGGGCATCCTTATCATATGTTGTATCCCAGTTTAGGCTAAACATCTCATGAGGCTTGCCGTCAAGGTCGATTGCTACAATTACATTATCTCCGACTTCAGCTCCAAAACTGGTGATTATCTTATCTTTTTGAGCTATTCCAACGATAGCAACCCCTAATGAATCGACTTCACCGTCAGGGTGCAGATGTCCTCCAACCATCGGAACACCGAATTTAAGACATCCGTCATTGATTCCTTTCAATAAATCTTCATAAATGTCATCATTGCTTATTGACATTATATTAACCATAGCCAATGGTTTTCCACCCATTGCAGCAATATCGTTTACATTTACTAAAACTGAACAGTATCCTGCCCAGTAAGGGTTGACATTCATTATATCTCCCCATATTCCATCGGCAGCCAACAATATTACCTGATTGTTTCCAATGTCAATAGCTGAAGCATCATCTCCAATGTCAATGACAACATCTCCTGAAACGTTATATGATTCTTTTAAAAGGGAAATTACATTATCAATTGAACTTTTACGTGATACTCCTTTAAATTCTTGAATTTCTTTTACAAGGCTTTTAAAATCCAAAATTCCACATCCTTAATTAACATAATTAATTTTGTATTTGCAATTAATATTATTTATTATTTCAACAATTCTGTCCTTAACTTCATCAATGTCTGAAAACTCACATGAAACCTGTTTACCCTCAAAGATTATCCTCTTGATTTCTTGACCGACGATATCATCAAAACCACTTTCGACTTCAAAGATTATGGAATTCTTAACCTTGAATCCATTTTCCACAACCTTGTCCAAATCACCGTCAGTTATTCCCACAATAGGTATATCAAATCTATACAGAATATCACCGGATATCAAAGTAGTATCATCACCGACAGTAATGACTGCTGAAGAATCCCTGAGCTTATAAACATCCTCACCGGCATGATCTAAAAAAGCAATTTTGAATTCATCTGGCTTTTCCTTTGAAATGACTCTAGGAGTAACATCCCCATGCCTTAAAAGCCCTGTCTTGATAATTGCAGAATCCAAATCGACTTTACCTAACTTTTCAAGGCCATGCTCTTTAAGCTCACCGCCGATGATATCAACAATATAATTATCCTTAGCTATTAGTGTAAGATTATCAGAATCTGTCTTTCCTATAACAACACTGTTTACCATTATATTTTCACCTGAACTTACCCCATGAACAATTCTTTGATTGACATCTGCATCGTCACGTTTTATGTGATTTTCATAGACCTCTTCAGGAGTGACAATAGCCAAATTCAACCTTTGTGACAGTTGATTCACAATTTCCAAATCATTATTCCAGGGGATGATGCTTCCGTCAGCCTCACCCGGCCTTTCTATTTGAATTAATGGAATGTTATTATCCTCAATTTTTTCCAGATAATGATTGTAAACCTTATATCCGAATACCTGGCCAGTAACATCGGATTTTCCGTAATTGAGTAAAAATATCACATCAACATTATCATCATAAAATAGTTTCAATGAATCGCTTGGAACAAGCTTTCTGGAAATGTCAATGATGTTTTCTAAATTTGCATCAATAACTGCAGTTCTTCCCATTGTTCCCCCAAGCCTTGCAGAAACATTCCCATAGGTTTTAATTAAGTTTATTAATTTTAAAGCATAACCTGAATCAATTACATTTGGGCCGTGGACAACAACGCCGATTCTCATTTCCTCACCCTGATTCGTTTTTTAAATATCCTAGATCCACATATCTCGCAATCATCAAAGGAATAGTCATCATCATATTCCTTTTTGCAGCCTTCACAGACTTTTTTCCAGTTGTAAACCTCTTTAATGCCTTCTGTGAGAACCCCTGAAAATGGAATGTCCATTATTTTTAATGTATTTTGTATTGTATAGTCATCACTGATAACCTTAACATTATGCCCCTGCTGTGACAGCATGTAGGCAAGTGCAATTAATTTCTTATCCGGCAAAGATAACCTTAAAATATCACCTGATTCAGATATAATATCATTTACACAAGATGAATACTTCAAATCCACATCTTGTATTCTTAATCTGCCCTCTTCGATAGCTGCATCAAATTTCAACTTTGATTCAAAATCTTTAATTTCGGCAGTGATTTCAGAAACAGTAAAATTGTTTTTTGAATCCAATTGAAATCCATTTATAAAAGCTGATGCATCCAATACATAAGAAATTTCCATGATACTTATTATTTTTTTATAAACTAATAAATCTTGGCTATTGAAGAAAACTTGAAAAGATATTGAACATGTACTGAACAGGTACCGAACAAATATTGAACAAATACCGAATGAATATTGAACAAATACAGATAAAATACTGAAAAAATCTTGAAAAATTTATTTAAATTCAGATGAAAAAATGATAAATTACAAAAAAATTCATGAAATTGTGAATAATTGTTATGAATAAATTGGAGGAAAACATAATGAATTTTCAAAATGAAATCAACAATGACATCAAATTTCTTGCTCAATCAGAAATTCGGTTAAAAATCTTAGACGAACTAGCACAAACACCTGACAACATACGCGGACTTGTAAAAAGAACAGAAATAACCTACAGTTCCGTGTCAAGCAATCTTATAAAGCTTGAAAACCACAATCACATCCAGAAAATCGATGACAGATACTACATCAATCCGATAACCGAGATTTACTATACCACATTAAGGGAATTTCAAAAAAGTGTAGAGCTGATAAACGATTTCGACACCTTTTGGACAAAACACAATATCGACCAGCTAAGCGTAGAGTCAATAAAAAGGCTTACAGACCTAAAAGATTCAAGACTAGTTGAAACAACAATAATCGACATTTACAAAACCCACAACACCACCAAACAGCAATTGCTTGAATCCAAAAGAGTCAAAGCCATTTTCCCCTTCCTACACCCGGAACATCCTAAAATAATTGAAAGCATTTTGAAAAATGGGGGAAATATCGAATTAATCATCCCACAAAGCATTTACAAAGCAATACTATTCAACATCAACACCAAAATCAGGAAAAATGCTATTAAAAAAGGCAAGATAAAAATTTATCCTGTGAGAAATGATTTAGAGATTTATCTTACAATCTGTGAAGAAAGCATGAGTCTGGGACTATTCAAAAATGATGGAAGCTTTGACCAGAACAGAATTCTTGTCTGCGACTCTGAAAAATCACATGAATGGGCCGAAGATTTATTTGAAACAATTAAACGGGATGTGATAACATGACCATCATTAAAACCAGAGCCGAAATGAGCAGTGAATTTAAAAATGTGAAATACATCCTGACTTCCAGCATGAGAACAAGGCTGCTTCTGGCCATATACAATGACTCCAAAAATCTTGATGATTTAAGAAAGGAATTAAAAAAGCCGTCTGCAACAATTCTGCATGGTCTTAAGGAATTGGAAACTGAAAACTTTGTTAAAAAATCCCATAAGTATTATGAGCTTACATCAAACGGGTATCTGCTTACAACCAATATGATCAAGTTGATTGAAAACTGGTATGCAATCAACAAAAGCAGAACATTCTGGGACAATCATGACATTTCAGACATTCCTGAAGAGCTGATTAAAAACATTTATCTTCTAAAGAATGTAGCCTACATCAGCTCAACAACAAGCGACCTGTCCAATGCATATAACAGATACAAACAGCTGATTTCAAATGCTCGTGAGCTGAAGATGGTTCTTCCGATTTATTCAGAAAATCATTTCAAATTATTAATCAAACTTCTTAAGGGCAAACAACTAAAGAGTTTGGAATTAATAATAAGCAAAAAAATTTTGCACTCCATAAAACGGAACAACTATTTCAACAAAGGACTACTCAAAAACGAAAAAGTCAAGTTAACAGTCGTGGATAAGAACTTAAAAGTGTTCTTGACCTGTTCAAACAAATTCATGGCACTATCACTATTTTTTAAAGACAATCACTACGACGACTCCCAGATTCTAATCGGAAATGATGACAAGGCCCTAGACTGGGCATCAAGTCTCTATAAACAACTAGAAGGCATAAATAATGACAAATAGAAACGAAATTACATTAAATAAACTATGGGAAATAAAAGATAAGGAACTGTTGAATTTGATAATTGGAAGAGAAGGTGGTGAAACCACCACCCTAATTATCGATAAGATTCTAGCAGAACCTTATAACAAAAATCAATTGTCAAACACATTGAAATTAGACTACAACACCATCACACATCACCTTAAAATCATGAAAAATCATGACTATGTGATGGAAATAAAGTTTGAAAACATCAAGTTTTACCATCCAAGCGATAAATTAATTAAAAGCTTGAAGGAATATTATATTATTAAAGAACATATGAAAAAACAATAAATGGTGAGAAAATGAAAAGTGAAACAGCTACACAGCATCAAAAAGAATCATCTAATGACATCACTTGCGGAATAATAACATTAAGCGACAGCCGAAAGTCTAAAAAACTCGATTTATCCGGCCAATATATGGCTGAAGAAATCGAATCAAGATACACTTTGGGCTCTAGATGTCTGATTCCCGATGAAAAAGATGAACTGATTAATGCAATTGAAAGCATGATTTTAGATGAAACTGATGTTATTTTAACAACTGGTGGAACTGGCCTTGATGCTCGTGACATCACTGTTGAAACTGTAGAATCACTTTTCGAAAAAAGAATTGAGGGATTTGGTGAACTTTTTAGGGCTAAATCCTATGAGGAAATCGGTGCAGCAGCATTACTTTCCAGAGCTACAGCTGGAATATATAAAAAAACAGTAATATTTTCCATGCCTGGATCTCCAAATGCTGTTAAAACCGCATTAGGATTGATTATTGATGAACTCCCTCATCTGGTTCATCACGTGAAATGATGAAATATATTTTTCATCATTTTTCTTATTTCATTCAAAAAAATTCATCAACACTTATTAAAGGTTCCAATTCTATTCCTTCTTTTGCAAACTCGTCAATAGCTCCTTCCTGTCTGTCAACTACAACAAAAGCTCTTTTTACATTACCGCCGTTATCCTGAATCGCTTTGATGGCTTTTAGAAGTGAACCGCCAGTGGTTGAAACGTCTTCAACGACAATGACACTGTCACCTTCATTAAGTTCGCCTTCAATTAATTTGGATGTTCCATAACCTTTCTTTTCCTTACGAATCATCAATAACGGAAGCTTTGATTCAAGTGATACTGCAGTAGCTATTGGAACAGCCCCTAAAGCTGGACCTGCAACTTTATCAATGTCCTCTTCAGCAATTTTTTCAGTAATTAGTTTTGAAATGGTGGATAAGATTTCAGGCTCAGTAATGGCCTTTTTCATGTTGATGTAATAATTACTTTTCTTTCCGGAAGATAAAGTAAAATCCCCTTCAAGAAAAACTTCGTTTTCCTTTAATAAATCAATTAAATAATCTTTGGAGGTCATTATATATCATCTTCGCCTTTAAGTAATATTTTATCCCCAATCACTTTAACAAGTTCCATTGGAACAAGATTCTCACTGGCTTTAATTTGTTCGGATATTCCAGTCTTTTTAATAACCAAATCAGTTACTTCAAATGTGTCCCTATCTAAAATGACATCAGTCACTTTTCCGACAATTTGAATTTCCGCATCGAGAACTTCTTTTCCAAATAATTCATCTTTAATTCTCATAAAAAACACCTTAATAAATATATTAGTTTTAATCAATTAAAATACATTTACTTTCATCGCCCACCATATCATGATAGAATTCAAGGTCTTTATCATCAAAATTGATTACATGAATCATGTCATAGACTTCCTCATCCAATTCCGGAGAAATATCAAATAGTTTATTTGGCAAATCTTTGATTAAATCCTTATCGAACACCAATCGTTTATCATTTTCAAAAATTGCACCGTAATAAATGTCTGCTTCCACAAGATCCTGGAACATATGGCTTCCAAATGACAGTTCAGGAACATAACCGACTTTACTGTATGATTCTTCAAGAATTGCCCTAAACTGACTTATCTCGGCAAATACAACAGGAATGCCCAACTCAGGTGAAGAAGTCCCGATTCTTCCAGGAACTATCAGCATTGAGGATTTGTTTTTCTCCTTACAATAAGCATTTATCTCACCGATTATTCTTGCAATGAGACTTTTTTTAGCGTAAGGATATTCGTAATACTTATGGGAGTCAACGTAAACCAACGTATCGATTTTTTCTTTTCTTGAACGACCCATTGAAGCGTTTTTAATGTGGAAAAAGGTTTCGCCAACATCTTTTGGTATTTCAATGACCTCTTTTGTAGTTGAAATCTGAAGCGGTCTGCATTGAAGCAAGTTTACGACAAATGAATTGTCCGCACCGATGTTTACAGTGTATTCCACATCAACAGGATAGTCATAAGCAGCTTCAAGAGTCTTAAGCAATTCTTTCATCATGTAAATAAATTTGTCATTGTTTACAATACCGTTACAGTTTACAAACACTATTTCACGCCTTCTGCCCCTTTCCCTGAATCTTCTCTCAGCTTCAGTATCATGCTCTATTACAGGGCGTTTGGCATATCTTGGAAGAACCTCCAAACCCTCTTCAACAGGTATTTCATGTAGAGAAATCTCCTTTAAATCCAATACATCCAGGGAATGTTGTGAGTATTTGTGGCGCTCTGCAACATCAGGGTGGTCAATTGCATGAGGCCTGTCCAGATTGATGATTCTTGGATAATCGTTTTGAGTTCTGTCCACCGCTTTTGTACCGAGTCCCATTACAAGCCTTAGCATTCCTCCGTTATGGCCCATGTCAGGATGCGGTGAATAGGGACTGTATGAAAATCCGACACCAGCAATTGTCGGGAAGAAATAATCCTCATAATAGGAACCTGAAACCCTTTGAACCAACAGTCCCATCTGTTCGTCACAGTCATCCAAATCATTTAGGGATCGGTATTCCAATGCAGAAATGTTCATCATACTTGCATAGACTGTTTTAACTGCCTCTTCAAAGGCCTCAAGACGTTCATCAAGTGACCCTCTATTGACGCAGAATACTGATTCGTATTTGCCGGCAAATGCATTTCCAAATCCGTCCTCTAAAAGACTGCTTGAACGGACAATAATAGGGCTTTGGCCAAAGTAATCAAGTACTCTTTTAAATTCATTTTTGATACTGTCCGGAAATGTTCCATTTTTCAAACCCTCTTCAAGCTCACGGCCGGCTTCATAATAGCTCTCTTTGGTTCTCTGTTTTACGCGAATGTTCCACAAGTCATTGTAAACTATGTATGTATAGAACAAGTCAGAACCAATGTAAAATGAATCGTCAGGTTCAAAGTTTTCATATAAGTCAGGACGGTCCTTTTCAATGATTTTGCGAGCCAGAAGCATACCGCAGGCTTTTCCCCCAATCATTCCACTTCCGACAAGACGGTTGTAAATACTGATATAATCCTCATAATCAAAGTACTGTTTGATCTTTTCCATGACCTTTTCATCTTTTGCCATCATCATATTGCACATCAAATCGCATCTGTCGGACACATCAACGCCGTTTTGGCGAAGAAGTTCTGTAGCTGTGAAAAATCTCTCCCAACTGTCAGTGTTCTGTTCATTGTTGTAAGCGGATGCGGAATTAATGACCTGATA
>JAFUCN010000076.1 GCA_017459665.1 Methanobrevibacter sp.
CTTGATATTTATGATGTTGTTGATTTAATACATTGTGTTAAATTAGATTAATTAAATTTAAAGAGCAAAGGATAATTTTAACATTTTCAAAAAATATTTATAGTATATTACTCAAATAATCATTTAAATTGCATTTAAAATCCTAAAAATAATCTATTTTTACTATAACTACTCCATAGTGTTTAAATTACTTATAAAATAGCATAAAATTAGTATTATCTTGTTTTAATATATTGTAACCCATAAAATATTAGACAGTGCCTTTAAGGATAATTTTAAATTAGTATCTTCTGTTTCATCTCCTGAATCATTGGCTGATTTTTATTTTAATTTTCATTCTTGTAATTGGGATTATAAGTTTATTGTAAATCCTCAAGATTGGTTAAATATTTATTCGGAAAATGAAATTGATTCAAATAACACTATGTATATTGATAATAATCAAACATTTGATGTTTCTTCACCAAATCAAACAAACTCATCAACATATTCTGTTGGGGATGTTGAAATAGTTAATTCGTCATCATTGAATGATGTAATTTAGTATTTGAAGATGTGGATTGTTAGTTATAATAATCAACTGGGAAGCATTTGGATAGATTGTTATTTTTCATTTTGCCTGATTAGATTTCATTTGCTCTTCCCATATTTATTTTTATGTATGAAAGTCAATATAATATTATGTAATTTATGATAGGTGGGATTTTTATTACTAATTGGTTCAGCAGACAAAAAAAGGAATTTGACATTTCTTATAGGTTATCACGAAATATCACTTCTCTTGTACCATTTCATTTAACTTTAAATAAGAAAATCAGCTTGTTTAAAACAGATGGTTCGCATAATGAAGAATATTATAGGCAACAACTTGTTCATACTTTAATTGATAGTGGGATGTATTCTAAGGATTATATTGGTGCTGAAATTGAGTTTCCTAAAGGAAATAAAAATTCGGCGAATGTTAAAATTGATATTGCAATTTTTGATAATAAAGATTGGTTTGATTATTATAGTAAATGGCATCTTGATAAAGATTCAGATGCTCTTAATTGGTTAACACAGCATTTGATTTTTACAATTGAGGTTAAAAAGGAAGATTCTAAAAATATTCAGGATGTTTTTAATAATCAATTAAAGCCATATATGAAAATATCTGATAATAATGATGTTATTGGGGCAATTTATGATACTGGGAAATTATATTTGTTTAAATCGGTGAATGGGGAAATTGTTCGTTATGATGATCTTTTAAATAATTCTGATGCTTCAAAAATGTTTGAAAAATTATCTTTAGATAAATTTGATCCCTATATTAAATTTCCTAAGTTTGATTTAATCAAAAATAGTGGTTCTGTTGATAAAGCCAATAGGACATTAGATGATTTGGATATTATTTCTGGGAATAATCAACAGGTATTGGGAGATAATATTTCCAGTATTGTTAAAATTATGGATCAATTCTCTTTAAATAATCAAAGGGGTTATGAAATTCTTATTCAAATTATTGCATTGAAAATTTATGATGATAGCAATAGTGAGTTGTATAATTCTAAATTGGATTTTTATGAAACAGATTCTGAAAGGGAGATTTTGAATTTTTATATTACTGATTCTGAAAGAAAAACAATGGATTTGAATAATGATAATATTCAAAGTTTCATTAAACGGATGCAGGATTTATATTCTGCTGCTTCTTCAGAATATGAACATGTTCTTAAACCGCAAAGTGATGAGACAATTTCCTGGAAAAAACAGGAGCATGTATCGGTTATTGGCGAAATTGTATATCAGTTACAGGATTATTCTTTTATTAGGTCTGATAATAATGATTTATATCAGCTTGTTTTTTATAAGTTTGCTAATGAATTTTCAAAAACAGAAAATGCTCAATTTGTTACTCCATTGGATATTATTCAATTTTTAGTTGAAATTGTTAATCCTAAAAGACATGAGTCCATTATTGATCCGACTGCTGGAATTTCTGATTTTTTAGCGATTGCTTATTCGTATTCAAATAAAGAATTGAATGATAAGAATTTGTATGGTGTTGATAATGATGAATCAATGGTTATGCTTTCGCAGTTAAATATGTTATTGAATGGTGATGGTAATGCAAATCTTGAGAAGGGGTCTTCGGTTTATGAAAAATTTAGCAATCAAAACAGACTGGTTAGATTGAATCCTAAACTTCATAAAAATGGAAATTGGGATGAGTGGAATGATCAAACTTCTTTAAAAAAATTTGATATTGTTTTAACTAATCCTCCTTTTGGAAAAAGTAGGAGTTATACTGAAAAGGATGTTGGAAAGGATAATTTGGAATTATATGAATTGTGGAATATTATGAAGAAACCTAAAAATGGAACTCCAAAAATTGATCCTGGCTTAATATTTTTGGAAAATGCTTATCGTGTTTTAAAAGAAAATGGTAGGTTGGGGATAGTTCTTTCAAATTCCATTGCAGGTGTTGATAATTATAAATTTGCTAGGGAATGGTTAATAGATAAAATGCGTATTGTTGCTTTATTTGATTTGCCGGAAGGGGTGTTTGCTGATACTAATGTTAATACTACGTTGGTTGTTGCTTATAAACCTTCTGATATAAAGTTAGCTAAATTAAAAGAGAGTAATTATCAGATTTTTACTAATAAGATTAATAAAGTGGGTTATTCTATTAAAGTAAAAGACAGGGTTGCTAATTTTATTTATAATTATAAACGTGATGAGAATCATGATTTTGTTGTTGATGAGTTTACTGGTGAATTAGTTAAAGATGAGGAATTTAAAAGTACTATTAAAGAGTTTAGGCGTTGGATTAATTCACAAGAAGAAGATTTGAAGGAGATTTTTGGTGATTTAAATGTCTAATATAATTAATTTTAATCAGATTATTGATAATAATTATTCTTTTTCTGCCAAGTTATATGAAACTCGTCAGGAAAGATATGTAAAGTCATGTAAACTTCGTGATTTTCTTATTTCTCCCGTTAAAAAGGGTATTGAAATTGGTAGTGATGCATATACTTTGAATAAACAGTTTAGGTTTATAAGGACATCTAATATTCTTAAAACTTCTTTTTTGGTTGATGAGACTTCTTGTGTGGGTGTTCCAGAATCATTTTTTGAAAATCATGATTTGAATGAAAATTCTATTTTGATTGTTAAGGATGGGTCATTGGGAAATGTTGCATTTTTAGATAAAGATTATCAGTCTTTTATGATTTCTTCAGGTATTAATGTGTTAAATTGCAGACATCCTTTTTATGTTTTTTCAATTTTACAACATGAGTTGTTTAAAGAAAATTTTGAGTATAATGTGGCTTCAGGTTCGACAATTTCTCATGCTAAGGATATTTTTTTGGATTTTGATATTCCATTGCCTGATAACCAGGAGGTTATTGGTTTTGTTGAGAATATAATGGAATCAATTATTTTAAAAGAAAGATTGATTAGGGATAAAATTTTTTCATTAAATAATTATATTTCAGAATTATTGAATTTTAATGGTTTTGATAATATTGGAAATAGTTATCCTACATATTCTGATTTAATTTCAGTTAACAGATTGGATGCGGGGTATTATTCTAAAAAATCAATGTATATTCGTAATTTAATCGAATCTTATGATGGTGGCTTTTTTTATTTATCTTCGGATAATTTGAAAGGTGGAAATACTCCTAAGATTAGATCAGAGCCTTCAAAAGATGAGTTGTCATATAAATGGATTGTTCCTGCTTATATTGATAGTAATGGGTTGAATTGTGATATTAATTCAATGGATTTTACAGGTAAAAATAATATTGATGGGGATACTTGTTTGATAATTAATAGGACTTCAAAAAAAACGGATGGTCAGAGTGGGAAATATGTTGGTATTGCTTCATTTTATGATTATTCCTTTTTTGGTGAAGGTCATCATAATCAGGGTTTTTATCGTTTAGTGAATATGGATAAGGTGGATTTGATTACTATTGTTGCTATTTTAAATCATCCTATTTATAGAGAATATTTTGGTGAAATTAGTGTTGGTTCAAAAATGAAAGAGATAAAAAAGTATAATTTAATTGAAATTCCTTTACCTGATTTTAGTAGGGATATTAAGAATAAAATAAAAGAATTGTATTTTAATGAATTGAAGTGGGATTTTTCAGATAATGGGAATTTCAAGGATTATGATAGAAATTGGTGTAGTGATGCAGGAATTTTTGATTTATATATTATGCTGAATAAACAGAAGGCGTTCTTGAATGAGGTTATAGAAAACATTTACAATAATGAATGGGTCGAATTAACGTTTGATTATTGATTATTTTTCATTTTTAATATGTCTTGATAGTTTTTTTTATTTTTACTTTTTCTAAATGTGTTGTTTGGGATGGTAAATATATATTATGTGATTTTTAACTTTGTGGGAGTGTGTTAGGGAGTTTAATCTCCTAGGTATTTTACTTTTGTTAATATTGTTGTTTTTGCGTTGTCTTTTAGTATTGTGCTTTGTGTCTTTGTGTTTTTGGTATTATTTTTGGTTGTTTTATTTGTCGGGTTTTGCATAGGATTTTGTATCCTTTTAGTTTGTCTGCGATTTCGTAGTATGTTGTCATGTTTTTTTATACCTCTCCGGGTATTCCTTCTTTGATTAATTCTACTAGTATGGCGTTTACTTCGAATGTGTATAGTAGTAAGTCGTCTGCTATGTCTACTGCATCTACTTTTGGGTGTTTTTTGACGTATTCTATGGTTTATTGTTTGTTTTGTATGTGGGGTATTTCTCTTAAGATGACAATTTCGTCATATGTTTTTAATTTTTCTCTGATGGCTTCTCTTACAAAGTCAGCGCTGTTTAGAAATAGTCCTTCGTTAATTAATTCGTTATTTCGGTTATGTTATTGTTCGGCTAATTTTGTGCTGACGCTTTTGCTTATTGGTTGTTGGATATTCATTTTGGATAACATGGTTGTATGATTTATATGTGAATATATAAAACTTTGTTCGTTTAAATTTATTTTGATGGTGGTTTGTAGTGTTTGTTTGGTGTTTTATTGTTTTGGAGGGTAAACATACTTTTATTCAAAAACAAAACTTTTAAGTATTATTTATTTTACATTTATATTTATAGTGTGGTGATTTGGAGGTTTTTATGGGAGTAAAATTTGTGTTGTTTTTTTTGATTGTTCTTTTTTTGGGTGTTGGTTGTGTGGGTGCAGCTGATTTTGATAATTTAATACATGGTGATGTTTTATTAGTGCATAATTCTTCTGATGGGAATATTTTGTCTTCTAGTGAGTTTTCATTGTCTGGTGGTAGTTTTGGTGATGTTCAGCGTGTTTTAGATGATGCGCGTGATGGTGATACTGTTTATTTGGATGGGGAGTTTTATTCTGAGGATAATTCTTCTTTGATTAAGGTTAAAAAGAATGTTAGTTTGGTTTCTAGTTCTGGTGCTGTTTTTAATGGTTGTGGTCAGTCTGGTATTTTGTA
Source organism: Methanobrevibacter sp. (assembly GCA_017459665.1). Lineage (GTDB taxonomy): Archaea > Methanobacteriota > Methanobacteria > Methanobacteriales > Methanobacteriaceae > Methanocatella. The sequence goes on from JAFUCN010000076.1 coordinate 5,479, forward strand.
TATTTATCCCACATCTGTGGGTACGGTTATTTCTGGTTTGACTTTTGTTAATGGTTATAGGGTTATTGCCAGTGCTGCTTATGTTGATTGCTGGAATGTTACTTTTAGGGATTGTGTTTTTGAAAATAATACTGGTTTTTGGAATGGTGGTGGAGCAATAGCAACAACATATGATCCAGTAAATGCTTCTGGTTTAACTGTTGAGTCATGTATTTTTAGGGGAAATACTGCACCTGTAAGTTCAGGTGCACTTGCTGCTTTTAGTACTGATTATAAAATAATTGATTGTGTTTTTGAAAACAATTATGTGGCAAATAATATGTCTCAATCCAATTTTGGAGGAGCATTAGTTGCCGGAAGTAACTTTGAAGGAGTAACGGGTATAGTTTCAAGGTGTACTTTTAGAAATAATTATGCGGTATCTGGTAATGATGAGCTCAGTAATGGTGGTGCAGTAGACTTAAGACAAAAAGCCACTTTAAAAGATTGTGTTTTTGAAGGTAACTTTGCTGATAATGGCGGAGCAATAAGCTGCAGAGGAAACAATACAATAATAAACTGTACCTTTAAAAATAACAATGGAAACTATGGTGGTGCAGTTTTTATTAATGAAACAGCAGTTATAGAAGATTCCAGTTTCATGGGTAATGATGCGTATGATGGTGGTGCGATTAATTGTTTAAATCATGGACAGATTATTGTTAGGGATTCTATTTTTAAGAATAACAATGCTGAAAATAATGGTGGCGCAATAAGTGTAGGTGATGGTTTTAGTGTTGTTTTTGAAGATAATCTCTTTGAAAAATGCAGTGCTTTAAATGGTGGTGCAATAAACCTGCAAACAGAAAAATCATTAATTAATTCCAATAGTTTTACAAAAAACACAGCAAAATACAATGGTGGAGCTTTAAATATTCAAACAGAAGATGGATTACTAAAAAATAATAATTTTCAAAAAAACACTGCAGAATATGGGGGATCAACATATAATATTAACCAGTCTAATATTCGTGTAATAAATGATGTTTATCAAAATAATAAGGCAAAAAACGGTAGTGCAATATATAATAATGGAATATTAAATGTTTTAAATACTAAATTCACTAATAATCAGGTGAAAAGTTTTAAATTACAATCAAAGGATTATACAATACAGAAAGGTAAAACATTAGTGGTGAAAGTATATTTGGAGTATGGTGATAATTATCCTGGAATTTACACTAACACTCCACTAACCGTAGATAATAGTAATGTTTCACTTTCAAATGGTGCTTTAAATCAGCAGATAACCTTAAAAATATCGAATAAAATTTTTAAATCAAAAACAAATAAATCGGGAATTGCAGTATTTAAAATACCTACAAGTAAACTTAAGATAAAAAAGTACACTGTTAACATAATTCATGATGAAAGCCTGATTTCAACAAACATTAAAAACATATTGCACATTACAGTTAAACAAAAGGCAAAACATAAACAGAAAACTGCTAAGAAAACAACCTCTAAAAAAACAAGTATAAAAGTTAAAAAAACTCACGCATATGTTAAGAAGACTGCTTTGAAAAAATCGAAGATTAAAACAATTAAAAAAGATAAAAGTAAATCAATATTTTCTAAAAAGGCCACAAATAAAAAAGGGAATGTTAATAATCAGAAGGATAATTGGTTAGTGGGTGGATATAAATATGTTGCTGATTTTTTAAATACTACTGTTTTTACTATACCTAATTATAAAAAAACGTTGGATAGTTGGGGTTGGACTGGAAGTGTGGTTGGTTTCTGTTTGGATTTTTTTATAGGAATCGATGAGAATGGAAAGTTATCGGTTGGGGATTTGGCATTAACATTAATCTCAGTCTTTTGTGGTGTTGGATTAATATTAAGAGGAGCAAAAATAGGGTTAAAACTATTAAAGTATTCAAATAAGATAATTAAATTCGCTAAAAAAAGCAAAATACTCACAAAAGCATTTAAATATTTAAATAAAGGAAAAAATTTCTTAATTTCTAAATTTCATTACTTTTCAAAAACTTACTTTAATAAAATTAGTACTAATATAAAAAAATTATGGAATGTATTGGAAAAAGGTGTTTCTTTAACTTCTAAGGTATTTGGGTGGTTGTCTAATCCTCCTAAAAAAATTGTATCTACTATTTTTAATCAGTTGATAAGTAAGTATAAGGATACGGGGAAAGTTTTCACGATTTTTCATAAGCAAGTTCATGTTAAGACTCTTGTAAATAGTTTTGATAAATTTTTAAATAATCCTGCTAGAACTATTAAAGGAGCATTTTTCCCAAATTTTAATAAAATTAAAGAAAATATCCATACTGCTTATAATTGGATAAATACTTCTTATAACCAAGGTAAAAAACGTGCATCTACTTTGTTTAATAAAGGCAAAAAATATCTGAAAAATAAAATTTCTAATTCTAAAATTTTAAAAAATAAGAGGATTGTTAAACATGTGAAACCGATTTGGAATAATGTGAAAAAAGGTTATAGGAGATTCCGTTCAAATTCTAGAAAAATTGAAAAAAGAATCGTTAAACACTTACCGCCACGTGCAAAAAGTGTGTATCACACAGTTAAAAGAAATTTAAATAATAATTTTTTAAGACCAGCTAAAAGATTTATTAGAAGATTAAAATTTTGGTAAAAATAAAAAATATATAGGAGAGTGATTATATTATGCGTTTAGATAATTGTGATATTCCATCTTGGAAAATTGAAGCTTATGAGGAGATTTATGAGAATGATTTGAATAGGGTTAAATCATGGGAGAATGTTGCTCGTTTGGATGAGTTGATTGTTTTGCTTGATTCGCTTATTGATGATGAGCGTTTTTTGAGTTTAGCCGCTGAAGAAAAAATAGGAGATGAAGAGTTTAAATATAATATTAAGAAGGTTCCTTTTCATTATGCTGCTTCAAAGGCTTTCGGTTTTGTTGGATTATTGCCGTTGTATCTTCCTCGGTTGACAAAGAGATTGGTTGAGGTTAATGGTTTTATTGCTATTATGTCTATGGTTCAGTCTGCTTTTGTGGAGTACTCTGGTCATTATCTGACTGTTGAGGAAGATAAAATTATTAAATTATCTGACATTTTATATGCTTTGACTTTTTTTGTTGAAGATTTTGATAATAAGGGTAATTTATTCGTTGAACATGATTATGACTATTATTATGCCTTTTTTAAACGTTTACATAATTTGTATTGGGAAGATAAAACCGCAGAGAAATTAGATCATGATATTAATTATTTTTTCACAACAGTTCTCCAAATCAAAGATTGTTCACGATTATTTTCAAGGACATTTTTGTATGCTAGTGTTTATTTGATGGGTTGTAATGCTTTGAAGTGTGGTCGTAGTAGTGTTAATTGTGAGGATGTTGTTGTGGCATATCTTACTTGCTTTAAGTTGCTTTTGAATGATTATCGTTTTTTGATTTATGATTTGTATGATGATGAGAAATGGTCTTGTAAGGAGAATTATCGATAGATTATTTTTATAAGCTATTTTACGAATTTTTAAGAAGAGAGTGTTTTTCTATTTGAAAATCTTATGAAAAGATTTTATTTATTAAATGATGTTGATAATCTTATAAATTTCAGATTAGAAATCCTAATTAATATTTTAAACGGAAAAATCCTTTCCTTCACTAGTTTTAAATAAAATCAAAAACATATTTAAATACATAATGTAACTTTTTTAGGAGTTTTAATTATGGATTTAAATATTAAAGTCAACGATAAAAACCACCTGGATATCGGTGGAGCAGATGCATGCGACATTGCAGAAGAATTTGGAACTCCAACCTATGTAATTGATGAAAATAGGATTAGAGACAACTATAACAGATTTTATTCTGCATTTTCAAAATACTATCCTGATTTCAAAGTATTTTATGCATGTAAAGCCAATACCAACCTTGCAGTTATGAAAATATTGGAATCTGAAGGTTGCTGTATTGATGCAGTATCTCCCGGTGAAGTCCACATTTCCAAAATGCTCGGATTTTCAGGAGATAGAATCTTATTTACAGGTAACAACATTACCAATGAAGAGTTAAAATTCGTTCATGATGAAGGAGCAGTCCTAAACATTGACTCCGTATCAGCACTTAAAAGATTATCCAAAATAGTTGATCCTGAAGGATTAAAAATATCCTTTAGAGTAAACCCTATGGTTGGTGCAGGACACCACGACCACTGTATCACCGGTGGAGTAATGAGTAAATTCGGTATCATGGACAATGAGGCTGTCGAAGTTTATGAAATGGCAAAAGAATTAGGATTCAACCCTGTTGGAATGCACTCTCACATCGGATCTGGAATCCTTGACCCGGAACCGTTCAAATTAGCTATTGAATCTACAATGGATATTGCAGGTAAAGTGCACGAGGAAGCAGGAATTGACTTTGAATTCGTTGATTTCGGTGGAGGTGTCGGTATTCCATACACTCCTGAAGAAAACATTGTTGATTTGGATAAATTTGCTGAAGTAAACGTCGGTTTATTTAAAGAAAAACTTGAACAATACGACATGGGAAATCCTACAATGTATCTTGAACCTGGAAGATACCTCGTCGGAGATGCAAGCGTACTTCTTGTAACCGTAAACAGCGTAAAACAAAGTTACAGAAAATTCATAGGTGTAGATGCAGGTTTCCATACACTCTTAAGGCCTGCAATGTATGATTCATACCACCACATTGTTGTGGCCAATAAAATGGATGCGGAAAACACCCAGGAAGTTGATGTTGCAGGTAACGTATGCGAATCCGGTGACTTGTTTGCACGTGACAGGCCAATGCCTGAAGTTGAAGAAGGAGACATCTTAGGTATCCTAAATGCAGGTGCATACGGATTTACAATGTCTTCAAACTATAACTCAAGACCTCTAGCTTCTGAAGTACTTATTTCAGACGGCGGTCCTATTTTAGTTCGTGAAAGAGAAACATTTGAAGACTTATATGCAAAACAAAGAATTCCACCACATTTAAAATAAGTTGATAATATGCTAGATTTAAAAGGATTAAAATTTTCAAAAATGCACGGAATAGGCAATGACTTTCCAATAATCGATGAAAGTAAAGGGGAAGTCATACCTGAAGCTGACAAAGCCGAAGCCTGCAGAATACTATGCCACAGAAACTTCGGAGTCGGAGGGGATGGTGTATTATTCGTTGAACCATCTGATGTTGCAGACATAGGATATAGAATGTTCAATCCCGACGGCAGTGAAGCTGAAATGTGTGGAAATGGTATAAGATGTTTTGGAGACTTTGTCTACAGAAAAGGTATTTTAAAACAAGAAAAAATGACTGTTGAAACAAGAGCAGGAATTAAAACAATTGAAATTACCTTAGAAAACGATGAACCGGTATTGTTTAAAGTGGATATGGGTTTATCAACCTTTAAAACTCCTGAAATTCCAATGACTGCAGATGAAGATGAATTCCTGGATGGCGAGCTGGAAGTTTTGGATACTACATTTAACCTGACAGCCATCAGCGTGGGAAATCCTCATGCAATCATCTTTGTTGATGATGTGGATGAAGTTGACATTAACAAATACGGTCCAGCTATTGAAGCTCATGAAGTATTTCCTGAAAAAATCAACGTACACTTCGTAGAAGTCATTTCTAAAAACGAAGGTAAAATGATTACTTGGGAAAGAGGTGCTGGTGTAACACTTGCATGCGGTACCGGTGCAACTTCCACAGCTATTTCTGGCTTTAAGCTAGGTCTGTTTGATGAAAATATTCTATTGCACTTGCCTGGCGGCGACTTAAAATTCAATGTTTATAAAAAAGATGATGCTCTTGGAGCCTTCATGGAAGGTCCTGCAGAGCTTGTCTATGATGGAGAATTCTAATTCTCCAACTATCTATTTTTTCTGACTAATCCTAATGTGATGTCGATTACACCTAATAGGATTACAATTATAAGCCAAATGCTCAAATGGTTTCTGAGTATGGCAAATATTGCACCGAGAATTATAAGTGCAACTCCTGTTAAAATTGACATTTTCCATTGTTCCATTTCATATCACCTTTTCATATTTTGTAAGCGTTTATTAGCGTAATATCTTCAAAAAAGAAGTGTTCAGATTCGGCAATTTCAGCTATAAAACCTAGTTTATCTAGTTTTTCAAGGGTTTCATCGTTGCCTGAAAGTGAAGACTGAATCAGCTGGACAATTCCACCATCATTTAAATGATTTCCCACTTCATTTAAGAATAAATCAATAACTTTCCTACCATTTAATCCACCGTCGAATGCATAATTTAAAGTGTCATCTAAAACTTCACCTTCTTTGGTAGGTAGATATGGAGTATTAAATAAAATTACATCAAACTTTCTATTTTTCACAGGTTCAAACAGATTGCCGAATAAAATTTCAATATTTTCAATGTTGTTTGCTTCGAAGTTTTTTCTTGCAAGCTCGCAGGCATCAAAGTTGATGTCTGTAACTGTGATGTTATCGGTCAGTCTTGAAGCATACATTGCAACGATTCCGGATCCTGTTCCAATCTCAAGAACACTTTGACCTTCTGTAATTTCCAAATTATCGGCTAGCATGTAGCTGTCTTCAGCCGGAATGTAAACATTATCGTCAGTATTAATTATAAAATCAGACATAGAAATCAGTTTAATATTGGGTCAATCTCTTTTGACAATAACAGTATCTCTTCAGGATGCATGGTAATTACCCTTCTTTTGAGATACTCGTTAATTTCGTCATTTTCAATCTCATTGATTCTGCTTTTCATCTCTTTTTTGTCAAGATTACATACAATGTGTCTTGAATCAATCAAGGCGTTTTTAATTTTTTTGTTCCTGTGCTGGAACAGTGCTTTTGTAAACTTTGAGTAAACATTGAAGTCTTCAGCAGCGATTTTATTCTCTTTTGGAGTCAGGCGGACAACGGTTGAATCGATTTGCGGCTTTGGAATAAAGCTCTCCTGGCTGACATCAGTTAACTTTTCAACGTCACATTTAAAATAAAGCATAGCGGAAAGCCTGGAATAGTTTTTAGTGCCGATTTTACCATTCATCCTGTCTGCAAATTCCTTTTGATACATCAGAATGGCCAAATCAAAATCATAATCTAAAAATTTAAAGGTTATTGGTGATGAGATTTGATAAGGTAGATTTGAGATGATTTTGTTGAATTTTGGAAATTCAACTTTCATGGCATCATCATTAATAAGCTCTACATTATCTATTTTTTCGTCTTTAATTCTTTTTTCTAAAATGCCGCAGATTTTACTGTCCTGTTCGATAGCAATTACTTTTCGAGCTTTTTTGGCAAGTTCAATTGTTAGTGTTCCGATTCCAGTTCCAATTTCTAAAATAACGTCATTTTTATCAATGTTTCCAAAGTTAATAATCTGGTCTCTTTTATTTTTATCAATCAAATAATTCTGACCAAGATTCTTGTTTAACTTTATCCCATTCTGATTTAAAATGCTTTTAGTTATTTTAGATAGGGATTGGGAACTTTCACTAGTCAATTTATCACTTTTTAATTCCTAGGTCTTCTTGGGGCTTGAGTAAATATGTAATATCTGTTTTTTCCTCTTTTAGGAGTTGTTGTGTCGAGTTCTTGTTTTACTCTATTTACAATCATTCCTGCAGGATCAGCTAATGCCGGAAGCCTTTCGGAAATGTCTTTGAAACTTTCGAAAGGTTTTTCTTCTCTTGCTTTAATAATGTCCCACATGTATTTTTTACCAATTCCAGGAATTAACTCTAGAGAGTGTTGTCTTGTACTAATAGCTTCTGTGGTATTGAAAAATTCTACAAATCTGTCTTCTTGTGCTTCAACAATGTCACGAATTGCATAGTCAAGTTCAATTCTACTTGTTGCAGTTAAATTTTCAAAATCTAATTTTCCTAAGACTCTGTATATTTTGTCTCTTTTTCCTTTTCCAATATATACTGTATCTTGGATTTCTAAATCAACACCATTTTTAGGAGCTAATTCTAATAAAGTGAATTGTTCTGTACCAATAGCTTGAGCAATAGGTTTGCCTCCGAATTTGGACATATCAGACTTAACATACCCACGGCTTAGGTAATCAAGCACAACAGCATTTTCTTCTTTTTTGACTGCTGGCATCTTTCCTTTTTTATTTTTGTTATCCATCTTTATCACTCACTATTAGTTTTGTTATTATAGCTAAAATAAGCCATAATATATCTTATTTAATAATTTTATTTTTTAAGTATAATAAAGATATCTAAAAAAAGAGAGTATTTTGTTAAAGATAATAAAAAAAGTGAATAGTTTGAAAACTATTCTTCAACATCATATTGTTCTAAGAATTCAAGGATTTTTTCCATGTCTTCTTTGTCGGTTTTACCTGGTTCTTTAGCGAAAATTAGTCTCATGTCTGCTAAATCTTTAGGAACCAAATCAACAATATGAACAGCGACTCTAGGTCTTAAACCGAATTCTCCTTGAAGTTTTTCAATGATTTCCTGTGAATCTTCAGCAGAATATCTTTTAAACCTTGCAAGATGGTTTAATGTAAGATTCTGTTCGTAGTTTAATTCATTTTCTTCAGAAAACTCTTCAAGAACTTTTTTAACTTCAGCACCTGAAATAGGTTCGCTTTCAATAATTTCTTTTCCAATCATAGGAATCAGTTTTGTAATTTTAAGTGGTCAGGTCTTACTATTAACTCTTTTGGTTTGTTTCCATCTTTTAAAGCGACAATGTATGCTTTTCCTTTTTGACCGATAACTTTCCCGGTTTTACCGTGGAATCTAGGAGCAGGTTGTCCTTTTTGGATGGATGGGTTAATAGTAATGTGAACTAAATCTCCTTCTTCAAATATTTGGAGTCTGTTAGTAATAGGGTTAGTTCTTCCCGGTCTTTGTACTTTAGTCATTTTTTTTCTTGATCTACTTTTTAATCCTCTTGATCTTTGCATTATATAACCTCTTAATCAGTTCAGTCTGGGTATGAATCTATGTTATCAGCGATCCAGTATTAAAAAGCCCATAAATACTAGTAACATAGAATGTGAAAATAACAATTATCATCAGTGATATGATAATATTATAATTTTAGTTTAATGGTATTAATATACTTTTAGTTTTTTGCAGTTTTTAGGAAATTTTTCAATTTTTGAAAAATAATTAACTGATGGTTTTGGGTGTAGAAAAATGGTGTGTGAAGATAACTAGTTTTAGTTATCTTCGAATCTTCTTCTGTCAATTAATTCTTGACGTTTACCTGGGTTCCATCCTCCAGATGCAGATTTTGCACGTCCAACTTGTTGAACGTATCCGGTAATCCTATCATACCATTCTACATCTTCTTTTTCACCGCAGGTAGGGCATGTATTATTTAACCCTTTCATTAAAGTCTTACATTTAAGACAGAAACTTAATGCTGAACTATAAGCCCAGAATCCGATATCGGATTTTCTTGCAATTTTATTTGTTAAACTCATTAATGAATCTGGGTCGGAGTATGATTCTCCCATGAATGCATGGAAGATGTGTCCACCAGGAGTTAAACTGTGATATTGTTCTTCGATTTTGATTTTTTCAATTAAGGAAGCGCCTGTGTCTACTGGTACGTGTGAGGAGTTGGTGTAGTAGTTAGCATTTCCATCACCTTGTACGATAGCTTGGTCTCCGAATTGTTTTTTGTCGAGAGTTGCAAATCTGTATGCAGTAGATTCAGCAGGAGTTTGAAGAACAGACCATCTAAGTCCGGTTTCTTCCTGTAATTTTTTAGCTCTTTGGTTGACGTATTCAAGACATTTTACACCGAACTTGTTAGCGTCAGGGTTTTCGATACCTTCTCCGAATAAGGATAATAACATTTCGTTAAGTCCAACAAAACCGAAGGATAAGGTTGAGTTTTGGATTCTGTAGTAAGAATCTTCTGCTACTTGCTGTTTTAAGAATGGTAAAATGTGGAAATCATTTAAACATTTTAATCCTTGTTCTCTTCTGAGCATTAAGGTTTCAACAGCCAAGTCCATGTATTCGTCTAAGTATTCGAATACTTGGGATTCGTCTTTGGATTGGTATCCGATTCTTGGGAAGTTTAAAGTAACGTATGCTAAGTTACCAGTTCTTAAACAGTCTTGATCCCAGTCGCCAGTCCAGGTGTCTTGTAAACAAGTTCTGCAACCCATGTAGTTTGCCATTTGGTTTCTGTATTCTGGGAACATGTTTACAAAGTATGATGAACCGTATTTTGCAGATAATTCGTGGACTAATCTGATGTCGTCTTCGTATTCACTGGTCATTGTCTCTGGCCTTAAGGTGTAAATAGTATTAGGGAATAAGTGAGGTTTTCCTTCGTTGTCACCAGCAAGTAAAGTTTCAGTGAATGCTCTTTGGATTAATCTGGTTTCTTCTTCGAAATCTGCGTAAGTTCCAACTACTTGACCTTTTGGTCCGTAAGCAGTTTCTTCTTTAAGGAAGTCAGGAACTCCGAATTCTAATGCCATACTGGTAAATGGAACTTGAGACCCACGAGCAGCGTAAGCCATGTTTAAGTTATAAACAAGCATTTGAACAGATTGTTTGATTTCATCGTAGGTTCTGCCTCTTGCAAATGGTGCGACAAATACGTTCCAGAGAGACATTCCTTGTCCTCCAGACATGTTTTGTTGTGCTGCAAGCATGATTTCACCAGTGTGGTTCATTAAGGTTTCCATGTGGTTTGGTGCACCTGCAATGGAGGTGTGGTCACCGGTACCGTCTACTTTAAGACCGTATTTGATGAAGGTCCTGATATCATGTTGCATACAGTTGAGAGGTCTTCCTGCGAAGAATTCCAAATCGTGAATGTGAATGTCACCAGACATGTGAGCGTCAGCTAAGTGTGCAGGCAGCATTTTTAAAAGTGCGTATTGTTTTAATGCTTCGTCTGCTACATGTTTGTGAATACTTTCAGGGTTATGGATCATGTTTGCGTTATCTCTGTTACCGTTTTCAATTAAAGAGGTAATGTTGTATACAGGGATACCTAAACGGGTGTAACGGCTTCTTAAGTCTTCTAAACCGTATTCAATTAATTTTGTGTTAACCATTTCCCTAATCATTGGAGCGGTTAAGTATTCAACATTTAATTTTTTGAGTTCTTTCCAGGTTTCAGTTGCGATTTCAAAAGCAGTTTCTTGGCTTGCACCTGTTTCTTCAATTAAGGTGTTAGCGATTTTGGATAAGTCGAATGCTTCGATTGTGTCTCTGGAAGTACGTACTTTTAACTGGGTACTTGCTAAGTATTTGTTAGCAATTTCCGGGTCGATGTCTTCTAAACATTCATGTACAATCTTTTTGATTTCTTTGGTTTTGATTCCATCATATAATTGACCCACGACAGTAGCTACAATTTTGTCGGATTCAAAGAATGGAGTCTCAACCATTACTAAAGATTTTAATAGTTTTTCGTAACTGAATCTTTCTGTTATTCCGTTATTTTTTTCTACATTGATTTTAACGGATTCATTTAAATTTTTTCCTAATTCTGAAGTTCTTTCCATTTATAACACACCATTTTCCTAGTTTATTAAAATGTAAGTATAAAATTTAGAGTAAGTTCTCTAACTGTTATACTATCTGTAAAGACTTGTATAATTAATCGTTCGTATTACTACGAACATCTATATAATACATAGTTTTTTATTGTATATAAATTGTTCGTCTTTAAACGAACAAAATAAATATTATAATTTTGAGTCATCCTTCTAATCTTTTAATATCCAAAATCATCTGATCAAAGTCTGATATGAAATTTTTATCTTGAGTAACTCTGAATTTTTCATATCTTTCTAAAACATGCTTTTTTGCTTCCTCAGCAGATATTTTACCTTTCCCAACCAATATGGGCATTCTTCTGAGTTTGATATAATCATCCAGTAATTCTTTCCAGTCTTTCATACTCATCGGTATTTTTTCTTCTGCACGGGATTCAGCTAGATTTAAAAAACCTTCAACTAAACTATTTAATCTAGACAATTCCTTTTGATTTAGGTAATTTTTTGAAATAACAACATCACTTTGCAATATTTTGCCATTTGGTGATTTACTCCAGCTTGTTAATCCCATATGTGTTTTTTCAACATCACTGCGAGAGTCTATAATCTCTGCTGCAGTTTGGTTACTTATTGCATATATTAGTTTGTTTTGAACTGTTGCGAAGAATTTTTGAGTAATTTCAGCATCTTTGTCATAATCATAACTTGTTGCGTAAATGTCTGTAATTTTCTGATTGAATCTTCTTTCAGACGCTCTTATTTCTTGTATTATTTCAAGTAATTCATCAAAATAGTCTTCGGTGAATCTTCCGCCTTTTTTAAGAAGTTCCTTATTAACTACAAATCCTTTTATCATATATTGTTTTAATATTTGATTTGCCCAACGACGAAAGTGGGTTGCCTCTTTACTGTTAATTCTGTAGCCTATTGATATCATTGCATCAAGATTATACCATTTTTGAGGCCTTCCACCTTTTTTAGAGTTTATCAACTCTGAGTTGATAAACTCTGATTGGTCTTCAAATAATTTTTTAGAGGATATGCTAACTTCATTTTCATTTAATTCTTCATTTTCAATGATTTTTCTAAAATGTTTGGATATATTTTGAGAACTTGTTCCAAAAATCTCTGAAACTAATTTTTGACTTGCCCAAAGTGTTTCATCAGCAATCAAAAATTCTCCTTCAACATCTTGTTGTCTACCTTTATATAATAATTTCTCAATAAGTTTGAATTCTTGCATGTTTGCCCCTCAAGTTAACTAAGTAATTTAACATTTGGTAATGATTTATAATCCATGTTTGGCAAGAGCATTTGTTATCTAATATTTCAGCCCTCAGAAGAAAACATCCAGTGAACTTTGTTTTGATTTATCACTTTCAAACAGTGAATTGATACCGTATTCCTGAATTTCTAAACGTTGCTTTAGATAATGGGAAACAGGATATCTGTTAACAAGCTCCTGAGATATTTCGAGGTATTTTGTAACTGACCCTTTTGAAACTGAAAGGATTAAATTACCTCCGCATTTGCACTTTCCGGTAAGAGGCATTCTTCTGTATTTGGAACCGCATTTGGTACATCTTACTTTTTGCTTGGAAAATGCCCTTGAATTACCCATGATGTCCGGCAGGAAGTGAGAGGATAACACTTTTTCAACAACTCCTCTTTGATCAACGGCTCTGATACTTTCTGCAAGGGAGATTTGAGCTTCAACCTTTTCTCTCATTGAAGGCAATCTCTTGTAAAGGCATACGGTCGGTCCTGCATGAATGTTTGATGTGTGGTGTGAAAACATAAGTCCCTCATATTGCTCAGGAGTTCCCAAATGCATTTCTACATTGTCAATGTATTCAAGAACCTCTGCAGGTTTAAGTGGGCTGTAGGTTTTTTCATAAAATTCAACAGGGAACCTTTCAAAGATGTCCAGGTTGTGGGATTCGTCGTCTATCTCTTCAGGGTCAATTCTTGATGATAAAACTAAAGGAGCATCCATACTTCCTCCTCTAGTGTTCGGTAAGTATGATTTTGAAAAGTTAATCAAAGCATCCAAAAGTAACATTATCGCATCTTCGTCACTGTCACAGTTTCTACGTTTTGCTGAATGGAAATACGGGTGAGCATAACATCCTAATGCTTTTGTGAACCCAACGATTCTTCCAAGCACTCCTGCAGATGTGTGCGGTGCAAGGCCTGCAACAAGATGTCCAATCAGATCGCTTTTTTCTTTAACATTGTAAAACGGTTCCATGCCGTAGTATCTTGTAAGCTCATCATCAATAAACTGTGCAGTTCTAAGGAGGTATTCTCCGCAATTGTCTGAAATTACAATGTCCTGAACTCTCAGTTCAATGATTTGATCTTCATTTTCAATAGGATTTCCGTAACAGTCTTTTTCATAACCCATCTCAAGCAGCTTTTCAACTGTAACTCCAATTTCTTTTGGAATAAAGTGGGTCAACGGCAAATCTGTTGAGTCGTGACGTATTGTACCGTCCTTGAATGTAAACACTTCATTTTTGGCTCTAAGAATTCCTTTCTCAAGAGGTTCTGGCAATTTTGACTCGGAAATCATACCTATGACTCCCTTTACCTCGTCCACTCTTCTTACTTTAACGTTGTCTGATGCCTTTTTAAGCATTGCAGCAAGAGGGATGTTTTTTGTAGAAGGCTTTCCGATTTCTGTTGGAGAACCGCATTTAGGGCAAAGAGAACCGAATGAGCTGATTCCACATTCCGGATTTGTACATTTTCTTCTTGAAAGGTCAATTTTAATGTTTCCTTTCTTGGCTGCTGTTGCAACCAATCTTCTGGAACCACCATTGTTTCCGATAGGGAATAGTCCATGGGGTGCAGGTCTCATCAATCTTTCTTTTGATTTTTCAGGCCTACCTACGCGAGTACCGATATAAGCGGGAGCCTTATTTATGATTTCAACAGGTGAAACATCATTTACAGCTTCCAGAGTGGTATCCTTTTGAGGCAATTTCTTGGATAATGTTATCAAAAGGGCATAGGAGTGGTCTTTATCGATAATGATTTTGCCGTCACGAACGGTATGCGGCACGCCAATGACTTCCAATGTCCTTTTAGGATATGATAAGTCCAGTTTGAGTTCACCGCCAGGTTTATAACCTGATTTTCCTTTCTCAATCAAATCTATCAGTGAATTCAAATCCTGAATTGTCACGTCATTGTAACAGTAAGTGTATTTCGGATGAAGCGGAATGTTATAGTCTTTAGAAAGTCCAAATGCTTCTGTTGAAGGCAAGTATTCATATTCAAGCTTATGTAAATCCAAATTGGTGCTCTCAGCATCGAATTTTTCGCTTCTCATCAGAAGCTGAATCCACCATTCTTCACACCATCCTGATGGGTATAAAGGTTGGTTGTTTCTTAAAAATTCTCCGAATGCAACAAGCATGTCTCCTAAAAACAGGATTTCAACAACATCCTTTTTGAGTTCACGAGCCTGTTTGACTGAATCTATAATCACAACATCACCATTTTTGAGCTTAACGGTTGGACCTTCAATCGAATCGACAGGAACGACACAGTTACCTTTGCCGGGATATTCAATTTTCAATTGTGTACCGACAGCCAAAAACTCAAGCAACGCCATTGTTGCTGGATGGACTCCCATGGTAGCAAGACCGGTATTTCTGGAACGACCATATCTTAGTCTGAATCCTCCCTTTTCAGAAGGATAGCCTAAAATAGGTCTTCCACCGATGATATCCTGAATATATTTAGGTTCGCTGATTATATCAGAGTCGCCACCGTCATCGCTTCCGGAATCATCTGTTTTAGGTTTTGAATACTCTTCAAGCCAATCCCAATCAAGGCCTAACTTATTGGCGATTTTTTTAATCTTTTTGGATTTCTGGATAACTCCCTCAACCATCGCAAGCAAAGCTCCACCACGGATATTGTTTGTTTCAACACGTTCCAAATCCCTGTGTGACACTTCCACCTGATCGGTCTGTTCACCGGTTACCTCGACAGGAATGTGATTTGCAGCAAATCTCACTTCTTCTGGTGTTGGTGAGTACTGCAGGTTTGTAACTTCGGATTCGTATAGCTCAACTTCCTCTACATATCTTTCGATTTCATCTTCAATAGGTTTGAATTCCTCGATATTGATTGCTCTTCTGATTTTATCTCCTAAAAGCACAGCCAGTGCTGCTGCAGTACCACCTGCACTTCTGATAGGTCCTGCAAAATAAACTCCAATGTATTTTGTTCCATCAAAGTTCTGCTTGATTTTGACCTGTGATATTCCTTCAAGAGGAGCTGCTACAACACCTTCGGTAAGGATAGCAAGTGCTGTCCTTAACCCCTGGTCGCATCTCTGTTCCTCATCCCATTCGGCCTTTTCACCTGTGAGTTCGAACTTTCCTGATGCGATTTCAGCAGCAATTTCAAAAGCTACAGATTCTCTGTCCATATCTGTTTCCAATTCTTTAATACGTTGAGCCACACCTTCAGGACCAACAAGCCCTTCTACTCTTTCAGCTAAATCCTTTGCAAGAGGTACTTCAGTTTTTGTTTCAACATCCAAACCTTTAGATCTTGCCTCATTAGCTATCTCGTATAGGTGATGGGTTTCAGCTTCTAATCTATCAAAATAATCCATGGTAATCGCCAAAGTTACAAAATTAATTTAACATATAATATATTGATTTTCATGATATTAAAATTATTTGATAATACTTAAATATTGAAAAATTCAAATTTTAAGATGTATATTGTAGTTGAACTTTTTAATTATTATTGCTATTTTGGTGATATTAATGTCTGACGATAAACCAATAAACGCTATGTATGGCGGTAAAATAAAATTAGACTTAGATAAACTTAAAAATAAATCTGATAAAAAAGAAGAACCAGTCGAAGAGCCAGTTGAAGAACAAGTGGTTGAAGAGACTGTCGAAGAGACTGTTGAAGAAGTAGCTGAAGAAGAGGTTGCTGAAGAGGTTGTTGACGAACCTGAAGAAGTGGCCGAAGATGATGCTACTGAAGAGGTTGAAGAAGTTGCTGATGAGCCTGAAGAAGTGGTTGAAGAAGTCAGTGACGAACCTGCTGAAGAAGAAACTGTTGAAGAAGCTGAAGAACCTGCATGTGAAGAAGCTTCCGATAGTGATATTTCTAAAAAATTAGATGATTTGAAAAAGAAATTGGCTGAAAGAGAAAAGAAATTATCTAATCAATCCAGCGAACTCAACTATTTAACCAATAAAATTATTCCTAAACTTAAAAAAGAGAATTCTGAGTTAAATGGTCTCAAAAAAGAATTAACTGATGCACTTGAAAAAAGTACTAGAAAATACTTTGATCAATTGGACATCAATGCTGATTTAAGTAATCAAATAGGAAAATTAGGTGCTGAAGGAGCAGTTAATAAAGTAAGGGCAGATAAATTGGAAAATGAAATCGGCTCAATCAAAGAAGATTTAGAAGCTAAAATCAGCCAATATAAGGAAAAACTAGCTTCCATTAATGTTGATGAAGTTAAAAATCAAAACAAAGAGTTAACTGCTGAAGTTGGTGATTTAAAAGAAAAACTAAGTGAAACCAGGAAAGAAAACATATCCCTTTCCGAAGAAGTTGATAAGTTAAGAGCTGAACTTATTGATCTTGGTAACTACAAAGATGAAGTTGACAGTCAAAACAAAAAAGAGATTACAGGTTATAAAGATGAAATCTCTTCACTTAAGACCCAACTCAAACTCAAGGAAAGTAGTTACGACAAACTATCTAATGAATCTAAAAAGACAATATCCGATTTACACAATCAGGTTAAAAAACTTGAAGATGAATTAGAAAAACAATCCAATAAAGGATTATTTAACAGATTTAAATAGATGATAAATTCATCTATTTTCTATTCTTTTTTTTAAAATGACTCTAGATAGCTATTTCATGAAAGAGGCCATCAAAGAAGCCGAAAAATCTTTAGCCGAAGGTGGGATTCCAATTGGAGCAGTCCTGGTTAAGGATAATGAAATCATATCCAGAGGTCATAACAGATTGATTCAAAACGATTCTGTCTTGTTGCATGCCGAAATGGACGCACTTGAAAATGCAGGACGTTTGGACTATGAAGATTACATCAAATGCACATTATATACTACATTGTCGCCCTGTCCGATGTGTTCTGGGGCTGTAATTTTGTATAACATTCCCCGTGTTGTGATAGGTGAGAATAAAACATTGATGGGTGCCGAAAATCTTTTAAAATGCAACGATGTGGAAGTTGTTGTGCTAAATGATATGAAATGCAGGGATTTATTTTTGGAATTTGCATGCAACAATCCTGAAGTTTGGGACGGAGAACTTGAAAAGGTAGGAAATTCAACTGAGGTAAAATGATGGAAATAATTGTAACTGATGAAAGAGATGTAAGATTTCAGGAATTCTGCGATTCCTTCGGGTGTGAAATTGATGAACCTCATGTAGTTCTGCTTTTGATGAACTTCAAAAAAGCTGTCGGTTGCACCAGCTTTAAGGTATATGATGCTGATTCAGCTGAAATAACCACTTTATTTTTAAATTCCTATGATAATCGTGAAAAGATTGCATATAAACTGATTAGGCAACTAGAAAAGATAGCAATGGACTATGAATTCAAAAGTGTTGTCGTTAGCTTTGACAGCAGGGAAGATATCCTAATAGAAATCTTTGAAAAACTAGATTATCAGTGGGTAGATGATTTTTTAATGAAAAAAGAGTTTAAAAGTTTAATTTAAAAAATAAGATTAAAAGATTAAGCTTCTTGTCTTAATCTTTTTACAACAAAGTCTTTGTCCAAGCTTAACAGGAATGATGCTGCTCTTGGGCCTTGTTTTTGACCGAGAATCATTTTGTAAATGGCCTGGAAACCTTTTTGTGGTTTTAATCCTTGAGATTCTAGGATTTCATACATTGCATCGTGCAATGCAGTCGCATCTGCAAACTCATTGTTTTCCATTAAATCAGCTAAATCGCTCAAGAATTGAGTTTGTTCATCTGTCAATGGTAATTTAGGAATATTTTTGGTTTGCACTTGGAATTTTACAAATTTAGGTGCATAAGTGTCCAACCAGTAAATTACGTTATTGACTCTTTCTCTGTATTGAGCTAATTCAGTTTCGGTTAAATCACCAAATTCTTTGTCTTTAAAGCTTTTGGTTAATTGTGAGTTCCTTTTAAGAATGTCAAAGATTTTTTCTAAATCGTCACCAGCAATCTGGTAAGCATTGACAAGGAATCTGAACGGTGGTCTGAAAGGTAGTGGACTACCTTCATTGATTTGAACTATTTCATAAATTTCCTTGAATTTTCTTGCTTCTTTTTCAGATGGTGCTTCCACTTCACCATAGAATACTTTTTCAACAGTATCGAACTGGTCAATAAAGTCTAAGAAAGGCATTTTTGGTGAGAAATCTTTTGCTTTCATAGGTTTTGACCTGAATAAGTAGTAGTGAAGACTTTCAGCAGGACCAATTTTCAACCATTCTTCAGGAGCAAAGAATACTCCATGGGATTTACTCATTGCTTCACCGTCTAGTGTAATCCATTCGTATGGTACAGGATAAGGTGCAGGATAGTCAAAGATTTTTTCTGAAATGACACTGCTTACATCATATGATCCACCACTTGCAGCATGGTCTTTTCCGAACGGTTCGCAGGTTGTTCCGAATATTTTCCATCTTGCCGCCCATTCAACTCTCCAGGTAAGTTTTCCGTTACCGGTTTTAATGTCCATTTCACCTTCATGGCCGCATTCACATCTGTACTTTATGATGTCGCCATCGTAATCGTAAGCGTAAGTTGTATTTACTCTACCACATTCATCACAAATCGGGTTGTAAGGTAACCAGTCATCTGCTAGTGGTTCTCTTCTGTACTGGTTGAAGATTTCTTTGATTTTTTCAACTTTTTCAAGGGAAGTTCTGATGTAATCGTTATATACTCCGGATTTGTACATTTCAAAACCGGATTTGGTTTCCATTTCAATTCCATAATCGTCCATTACGCTAAGTAAAGGTTTTTCAAAGTGTTCTACAAAGTTGGCGCAACAGCCATCAGGACATGGAATCATTGAATATGGCATTCCTAAGTATTTATCATAGGATTCAGGTAAAGGATATGGAACTTTTCTAAGTGGGTCGTGGTCATCTGCAATCCATATTGTTTTAGCTTTTTTTCCTTTTTCTCTTAATTTCTTTCCAATTCCGTTAGCTACAAATATGTCGCAGGAGTTTCCAATGTGTATTGAACCAGAGATTGAAGTTCCACTTGCGATGATATGTTCTTCTACATCCATTTTACTTAATTCATTAGCTATGTTTTCAATCCAATGTGTCATATATTCACCGTTAATAATGATAAAATAAGTTTTATACTAGATTAATTTTTGTAAGTATTAATATAAAATATTATCTTATGGGATGGTTTGTAAATAAAAAAAGAAAAAATAGATTAAAAAATAATCTATTTGATAAGGTCAGAATCTGATTGGTCTAACCATTCGTTAACGATTTTTACTGCACAGAAGTTACCGCACATGGTACAGGTGTCTTCTTCTTCAGGAGGTCTTTGATCTCTTTTTGCACGTGCAGCTTCAGGGAACATTGCACATTCGTATTGTGCTTCCCAATCAAGTTTTTTACGAGCTTCAGCCATTGCTAAATCTTGTGAACCATCAATTTGGCCGGTTGCTAAGTCTCCTGCATAAGCTCCGATTTTGGTTGCAATTACACCTTCCCTTACATCATCAGGGTTTGGAAGAGCTAAGTGTTCGGCAGGAGTTACATAACAGATGAAGTCTGCTCCAGCTTTTGCAGAGGATGCTGCACCGATAGCTGATACGATGTGGTCGTAACCTGGTGCTACGTCACATACAATAGGTCCTAACATGTAGAATGGAGCGTTTGAACACATTTTCTTTTGAATCATTACATTTGTTGGAATTTCGTTAATTGGAATGTGTCCAGGTCCTTCAATCATACATTGTACTCCGGCTTCACGGGATCTGTCGATTAATTCTCCTAAAATGATCAATTCTTGGATTTGTGCCCTGTCTGTTGAATCAGCAATGGACCCTGCTCTCATACCGTTTGCAAGTGAAAGAACAACATCGTGTTCTTTTGCAATTTCTAAAACATAATCGAAGTTTTCATATAATGGATTTTCTTTTTCGTTTTCAACAATCCATCCGGACATGAATGAACCTCCTCTTGAAACAAGTCCGGTTACACGGCCTTGTCTTTTGAGTCTGGTTAATGTTTCGATGTTGATACTACTGTGGATTGCCATAAAGTCAATACCATCTTTTGCTTGTTTTTCGATGGTGTTGAATAAATCATCTTCAGTCATGTAAACTACAGAACCGTCTCTTCTGATACTTTCAATAGCTGCCTGATAAACTGGTACTGACCCTACTGGTAAAGGAGACATATCCAATACTCTGTTTCTAATCACGTCTAAGTCTCCACCGATACTTAATTCCATTAAGCAGTCTGCACCGTTGTCTATTGCGATTTGTGCTTTTTTAACTTCTTCATCAAAGTCAACAATATCGGTTGAGGTACCGACTGTTGCATTGACTTTTGTTCTAAGTCCTGCACCAATACCTGCAGCTTCGATGTCTCTGTGTACGTTTCCAGGGATAACGATAGTTCCGTTAGCTACGGATTTTAATATAAAATCTTCTGAAACATTTTCTATTTTAGCAACATGTTTCATTTCATCGGTTAAAATACCTTTTTTTGCATCACTAATTTGTGTCATTTTATCACATCATTAATCAAATAAGATTTAAAACAGTCCAAAATATTTTATAAATTTCTCAATTTATTTTGATAATTTCTTATCTTTATTTTTTAGTATTTAAATTAGTAGGTTTGTTTGTTTTTTATTCAATCTGTATTGAAATTATTAAAGTGATTTTTAAAAAATAGTCTTCTATAAAAAGTTATTTTAAAATTAAAGCAATATTGATAAAAATAAAGTAAAATTGAAAAAAAGAATAAATTTAGTAAAATTCATCCATTCTTTCAAATGCTTCATCAAAGCTAGGCATATTTGTCTGACAGCCTTGATGTTCAACAATAAATGATGAAACTGATGATGCGAATTTGGCAGATTCCTCTAATGATTCACCATTTAAAAATCTTGATAAAAATCCTGCTCTGTAGGAATCTCCCGCTCCGGTTGGGTCAACAGCATCCCTTGTAATAGCATCGATTTTTATTTTTTCTTCATTTGAATAGATTTCACTACCGTTAGCTCCGCAGGTCTTGACGATTATCTTTGGACCTAATGCTCTAAGGCCGTCCAAATCAACTTCAAGAGCATTCAAAATCCTTTCGATTTCATGATGATTTCCGAAAAGGATAGTAGTGTTTTCAATTACATCTTTCAGTTTTTTTGTATCATACATTCCGAGGTCTTGGCCAGGGTCAAATGATACAAGCAATTCCTCATTTTTTGCTTCTTCTGAACATTTCCAGTTGAAGTTAGGGTCTCCGGTAGCCAAATGAATGGCCTGTGCATCCTTAATTGCAGAAGTTGGCACTTTGCTTTCTGCAAATTCACGGGCTGCACCCCAGTAGAAATAACTGATTTGGTCTTCATTGTCATCGGTTAAAACAAATGCAGTAGGTGTTGCTTCACCAGGAACAATGATTAATGAGTCAGTATCAATGTCCAAATTTTGCATATGTTCGAAGTATTCAGTTTTTTTGAAATCTCCACCAACAGCGGAAACCAATGCAGTTTTTAAACCTAGTTTAGCTCCAACACAAGCAACATTTGCAGCAGCACCACCATTGAAGGTTTTCATATTTGTTATAGGTGCTGAAAAGTTTGCTTTTGGAAATTCAGGAACTCTAATAATATAATCATGAGCGGCATGACCAATAGCCAGTAAATCATTCTTTTTTACCATAATATCGCCTTTTAATCTATCAATTTAATATTGTGTTTTATCATTATTTAATGTTTTGAATGTGCACATCGTCGCTCATATGCAAATTCACAAAAACACATTGTCGCACATATAGTTATTTTTAAAATTATTATAAATCTCATTTTTCCGAGAGCATTTGGCATCTATTCCATCGGTGTGAAGCCCTGTTTTCTGATGGCATTTTGGCCATCATTTAACAGATAATTAATCAATTCATCCACTTCAGGCTTATCCTCGTTTACTTTAACTACGCTGATTACATGGCGGGTATCGAACTTCAGCAGTTCATTACCGTTGAAATAACTTGCATTTAAAAAGGTATGCAAGTTTTCAGAATTTCTAACAAGCTTAAAAGCATCAAATTGTGAATTTACAGTTTCTTTGATGTTATATTCAATATCGTAATGACTTAAACTGTTCCATGCAAGCCTCTGAGCAGATCCGTTGACATTTACAAAGTCAAGTCCCTCCAAATCGGAAATGCTTTCTATCCGTTTTGAATTGGGACTTGATATCAAAACAAGATAATCGTAGGCAATAGGAATAAAGTTAATGTCCCTTTCAAAAGCGATTAAAGGGTCATCTAACGTAAGTATATCCACAACTCCTCTTTTTGCAAGCTCAAATGCATCTTCGTCGCTGCTGCTGTAGATATTTATATTAAAATCAGTTGGAATACTTTCCAATAGTCCGGTGCTGATGTGTCCACCAACAATGTTAATGCTGTCTGTTTTTTCAATCTGAATTGCATATTTCCTAAACTCTTCAAGCAGTTTCAATCCTTCATCGGTAAGGAGAGTTCCGTTTCCAACTTTTCGGGTAATTTTTAAACCTAATTTTTCTTCTGCTTTCAGTAATCTTCTGTTGAATACAGTATGGGAAATATTTAATTCCTTTGCAGATTTTCTTTGAGATTTAGTTCTTGATAGGGACTCCAAGCTTTGATATAACTTATAATCATAGATTTTGCCATCTATGTTCAAACTAATTAGCCCCTGACTATTAAGTTCCATCAATTATATATAAAATTGTAATCATAATTAATAATATTGATTTTGGGATTGAATAAAATGGAAATAATGAAAACTTCTATCAAAGCTATTTTGAATAATATTGAAACTGCTCAGGACTTTTTGGACGAAAAGGCAATAGATGAATTTGAAGATATTATTATTGGCGCTAACAATGTTTTTGTAACCGGCGCAGGCAGATCTGGACTTGCTGCAAAAGCATTTGCAATGAGACTGATGCATTTAGGTTTAAGGGCTTATGTTGTTGGTGAGACAATATCTCCAGCTATTAATGCTGACGACTGTATTGTAGCCATTTCAGGATCCGGTGAGACAAATACCATAGTATCTGCTGCTAGAATTTCTAAAAATAGGGGGGCTAAAGTTTTAGCATTGACATCTTATCCGGAATCCACTTTAGGGCAATTGGCTGATAGTTACATTCTTGTTAAAGGAAGAACCAAAAAAGAAGTTGATGACGAAAACTATATGAAACGTCAAATCCATGGTAATTATACTTCCTTAACACCACTTGGAACCGCTTTTGAGTTAACCACATTAGTATTTTTAGATGCTATTGTTTCTGAGTTAATGGAAAAAATGGAACAGACCGAAAGCGACTTAAAAGCAAGACATACAGTTTTAGAATAATTAATCGAAAATTATTCTATTTTTATTATTATAAATATTACAGCGTTGGCCTCTTAAGAATCCAACAAGAGTAATATTTCCTTTTTTTGCTATTTCATAACCTGAATTTGCAGGAGCAGCATTTGATGCAAGTATCGGAACGCCGGCTCTAGTCATTTTTATTACCATGTCTGCAGGCATTCTGCCACTGTAAATCACATATGATCTTGATAGGTCAAAACCGTGTAGGATACCATATCCGATTACCTTATCAACGGCAACGTGGCGGCTGACATCCTCTTTTACAACGAACTCTCCGTCATGAACGATTCCAGCAACATGTGTTCCGCCGGTGGCCTGCCAGATTTCAGCATTGTTCTTTAGCTCTTCGATTCTCTCAATCAGCTCATGAACGTTAACCTGAAAATCGGATTTGACTGGATTCACTTCTTTTATTTTGCTTCTCCATCCTCCTGCGGAGTCGGAACAAAGCACTGTTTCATTTGTTTTAAGGAGCGTGTCATCAATTTCTGCTTTAATCTGATTACCCTCAATTTCAATTTTCTTAATGTCATCAAGTGATTTGACCATGTTCTCGTTAAATAAGTAGCCCACTGTAAACTCTTTAAGGGAATCTTCAATTGCAGACAAGCTACGGGATATGTTTCCATTAATTGTTAAAGTGATTGTTTCGTCTTTTACGACCTTTTCGATTGTATTTTTGGCAATATCATTTTTAAAATTTATAGCATCAATTTCTGTAATTTTCATACTTTCCCCCTAATAATTTATAATTATATATGAACTTTGTTATAAATTGCGACATGTCTGATATTTTACATTATGAGTATTATTTTTGATGTAGTGCATTCAAATTTCGTTTTATTTATTTTTGCTCTTATTTTTAGTCATTTGAAGTTATTTTGAATATTGATAATTGATTAAACGCTTTTTAGATATATTCTAATTTAGAAAATTATTTAAAATGTCATATACATATATTCTTATCGTATTTAAATTAATTGTGGTTTTTATGGATAAGAAAATTAAAGTAGTAATTTTATTATTAATTCTTTTGGTTATTGGTGGAGTTGCCACTCACCTGTTTTTAACTCCTTCCACAGTGGAAACCGAAGGGTCTAAAAATATAACTGATATGATTGGCAGGTCAGTTGAAATACAGGCATCTGTCAATAATATTGTGGCTACAAGCCCTCCAATGACTACTGTTTTGTACATGATTGCTCCAGACAAGCTAAAAGCGGTCAACTTCCAATGGACAGATGATGAGTTAAAATATGTTCCAAGCCAATATCAGAATTATCCTGTTGTTGGCGGTTGGTATGGTACACAAGACGGAAGTTATGAAGAGTTTATTGCTTCTGAACCTGATTTGATTATTGAATCAATCGATGAAGGTGGAGACGGTGACATGTCAACTGTTAAGGAACGTCAGGAAAAATTCGGAACAATACCTGTTGTTGCAGTAAGAGATACAACAAATGTTGAAAAAGTCGGCGAATCAATATTGTTTATGGGTGAGATTGTAGGAGCTCAGGATAAGGCAAAGCAACTCAATGATTTCAACAACAAGTATTTGGACATTGTCCATGAAAGGTCATCCCAGCTATCAGACAGCGATAAGAGAACTGTTTATTATGCACAAGGTGATGACGGACTTCAGACCAATCCTTCACACTCCACTCACGGTCAGTTAATAGATTTGATTGGTGGAGTGAATGTTGCGGATTCACTTAATCAGGGAAATACCACTACAAGTGTTCAGGTATCCATGGAGCAGGTAATTAGCTGGAATCCTGATTTAATAATTACAAACGATGCAGAATTTTATGCAAAAGTTTATTCAGACTCTAACTGGGGCAAACTGGATGCTGTAAAAAATAAAGAAGTATACTTATGTCCGCAATCTCCATTCAAATGGTTTGACAGGCCTGTTGGTGCAAACATGATTATAGGAGTTCCTTGGACTGCTAAGGTGATATATCCAGACCAGTACAAAGATATTGACATGGTGGCTGCCACTCAAGAATTCTACAGCAACTTTTATCATATTGACTTAAGCAATGACGATATCAAGCAGATGCTGTTGGATTCAGGACTTAAGGAATCGAATTTGTAGATGATAACTATGAATGATGAGAATAAGGAAATTTTAAGTATTGTACTTTTAATTTTCCTTCCAATTGTTCTGTTTTTTGCATCTTTTTTACTTGGAAGATACCCAATCAGTCCGATTGATGTAATCAATACATTATTATGTCCGATATTTCCACAATTAGAAGTTTCACCTACAATAACAACAATCGTTTTTGAAATAAGGCTTCCAAGAATTATAGCTGCAGTTGTAGTAGGGGCGGCATTGGCAATGGCGGGAGCTGCTTTTCAAAGCATATTCAAAAACCCTCTTGTATCTCCGGATTTGCTTGGAGTATCAAATGGAGCAGGTTTTGGAGCAGCATTGGCAATTTTGATAAGTGGTGCAGGTGTCGTTACACAGATATTTGCTTTTATTTTTGGTATAATATCAGTATCAATTACTTATTTTATTTCAAGAGTATACAAGGCAGGAGGGATACTGATTCTGGTTTTATCCGGTGTGGCTATTTCAGCATTCTTCAATGCGCTGATTTCAGCCATTAAATTTATAGCAGATCCGGATGATAAATTACCTGAAATCGTCTATTGGCTTATGGGAAGTTTAGCATCCGTTAATATGGATAATCTAATCATGATTATTGTTCCAATTTTAATTGGTATGATTATACTGTTGTCCTTGAGATGGCAAATGAATCTTCTTGCAATGGGTGATGAGGAAGCGCAATCCTTGGGTTTGAACCCTACAAGAGTCAGATTACTGATTATTGCTGGCTGTACATTACTTACTTCAGCAGCAGTATCAGTAAGTGGAATTATAGGTTGGATTGGTTTGGTAATTCCTCACATGACTCGTATGATTGTGGGGCCTGATAACAAGATATTAATTCCTGCAGCATTAAGCTTAGGAGCAAGCTTTTTACTTTTAATAGATAATATCTCTCGTGCAATGATTGCAATTGAAATTCCGATAGGTATTCTAACGGCGATTATTGGTGTTCCAATATTTTTATATCTACTTAAGAGGGGTTATTCAGAATGGTCATAGACAACAAGCTATTTGAAGTTAGAAATATTTCATTTTCATATGATGATGAGGAAATATTTTCAGGTATCAGCTTTTCCATTGATAAGGGTGATGTATTATGTATTCTAGGTCCAAACGGGACTGGAAAAACCACACTGATAAAATGTCTCAATGGCCTGCATGATATAAGCTCCGGCGAGATTTTAATCAATGGCAAAAATATTAAAAAGTTATCTTTTAGAGAAATTTCAACCCATATAGGATATATTCCGCAGTCACATGTTCCATCATTTCCATTCAAGGTAATTGATGTGGTTGTCATGGGAAGGGCGCCATATCTTAACCTGACAGATTCTCCTAAAAAGGAAGATATGGATATAGCGGTGAATGCTCTAAAAACTTTGGGAATCGAACATTTGCGAAATAAGGAATACACCAATCTAAGCGGTGGGGAAAGGCAGCTGGTATTTCTAGCAAGAATCTTGTGTCAGCAGCCGGATATCCTAATATTGGATGAGCCAACTTCACATTTGGACTTTGGAAATCAGATAAAACTTTTAGAGATTATTGATAATTTGGCGAAATCAGGTCTTTCAATTATAATGTCTTCACATTTTCCGGATCACGCATTTTTAAGCTCAAATAAGGTAGCCATAATGAAGAATAAAAGATTCATTGACTTTGGAACTCCTGATGATGTTGTAACAGAAAAGAACTTGAGAAATGCCTACTCAATCGAGGTTAAATTAATTGAACTTGATGATAAAAGAAAGGTATGTGTACCTTTAAAGACAAATTTAGAATTAGACTTATAGGTGATAATATGAATGAACAAGACTACGATGAACAATTAACTAAAGCAGCTAATTTTCATGGACATGTTTGTGGCGGAATTGCCATTGGAACTAAATTGGCAATGTATGGGCTTGAATTGCTTGGAATGCCTTTAAATGAAAGGCATAAAAATCTTATAGTATTTTTAGAAATCGACAGATGCATGTCTGATGCGGTTCAGTCTGTTACAGGTTGTTCTATGGGTAAAAGAACATTAAAACAGATGTATTACGGTAAATTTGCAGCTACATTTTACAATCAGGACACTGGTGAGGCATTAAGAATAACCGATGCTGATGCAAATAAAAAGTTCAAGGATGAGGAGACTAAAGAAGAGATGATTGCACGTTTCAGACGCACACCTCCCGAAGAATTATTCAAGGTTGATAAAGTTAAAATTGAATTGGGACCTGGAGACATGCCGGGCAAACCTTATACCACAACATTCTGTTCAGTTTGTGGTGAGAAAGTATCTGATGGCCGTCATGTGCTAATGGGTGGAAAACCTGTTTGCATATCCTGTGCTGAAGGTTCCTACTACGAATTAATTGAAGATTAAGATTATAATTTCGATAATAATAATTATAATTTTTTATTTTCATTTATTTTTCTTTTATTTCTTATTTAAAATCTTTTAATTTCTTTTTTATCTTTATAAACTACTAGATATTGCTCAATTCTTTTTTAAATTATTTCTACGATATGTTTATATATTCATGAGGTATAATTTAAATTATATAATAATATATTTTATAGGTTGAAAATATGGATTTGATTGGAGGATATTTGCTAATAATTCTATTGTTATTTGCCGGCAATTTGGCATTGCTTTTGGGAAATTACAAAATTAGTAATGTAAAATTAGCTGTATTGTCTGCAATATCCTTTGCCGTATCATTTATTCTAATATATCTTTCAGCATACCTTAACACTTCACTGATGTTATTGTTGGACTATTTTAGCTGCATATTTCTTTTATTTGCAGTTTTAATCTTTGCTGTGATGTGGGGTTATGTTAAGGATAAGCTTCAATTGAAACATTCCATTTATCTCATTTTGATTATTGCGGTTGTTTCAGTGGTGCTGTTTTCATCCCAATCAAATTTGACATTGTTTGATTCTATTGTATATTCATTATTTGTGTTTATAGTATTATTTTTCGTTTATCAAATTACAAAACTGTTAATTCATGCCAAAAGGCCGTATTCAGTTATCATCAGTGAATTTATGTGTTTATTTTCAGTATTGATGTTTATTTTTGCTTTAACATATGATTCTGCCAGACAACTTGACTATACAATGTTTAGTTCATTTCTGATTTTAACTCCGACTTACCAATTAATCTATGTCGGTATTGGAATTTGTGTGGTATTGATTTTAGGTTTTGTTTTAAACGATAGTAAAGGAGGAAATTCATGATAATTCAGGGAACTGAGACATTAACTTCATTAATTCACATTATTTCAGAAAGTCTTTTAACTCCTGTTGTTGTTTTAATAGTTATTTCAATTGTAATTGTTATTCTTTCTTTTGGAGGATTGATTAATGAATTCATATCAAGAAAAGCTATTAGTTCTGCTGAGTTAGAGGAGTTAGTTAGGAAAGTTTCACTTTCTGGCAATGTTTCACAAATGATAGGTGAAATCAAAGATAGTAATTTGTTTGAATATCAAAAAGATGTTTTAATTAGGATAGCTAATAATCACGATATCGGTTCTGAGGCAAGAAAAGCTTTAGCAAGTGATCTGATATCTGCTGAGGAAACTAAACTTATTAAAAAGACAAATAAAACCGATATCCTTGTTAGGGTGGGTCCGATTTTAGGTTTGTTAGGAACTTTAATTCCGTTGGGGCCTGGTTTGGCAGCACTTGGAACCGGCGATATATCAACTCTTGCTCAATCATTAACAATCGCTTTTGATACAACAGTAACTGGTTTGTCTGTTGGTGCTTTAGCATATCTTGTTTCTAAATTTAAAAAGCAATGGTATGAATCTGAACTGATTAATCTTGAGACTGTAGCTGAGGCAGAATTGGAAACACTGAATAAATGGTGAGATTATGCTTAGAAAAAGAAGACGAATTTCCGAGTCAGTTGACGATGATCCGATGGGGGGATTAAACAACCTTTCAGATGCGATGCTGGTGCTTGCACTTGGTTTTTTGATATTCGCTATAATGGCTTTATCTGTTAATCCAGACATGATTTCGGAGTCAACATCTACACAAGACGTTTCAACAGCCGAAACATTCACTCAGAACTACACAGATGCCGGTGGGCTCGAAGATAGTGGTTATAGTGAAGTTGGTAAAGTTTATCAAGATCCAACAACGGGCGAACTCGTGATGGTTTCGGGTTAAACTTAATTATTAACCCTTATTTTTTATTATTTTAATTTTAATTGCTTAGTTTTATAATTTATTTTTAAAAATATTTTTTTGTGTTATTTAAACGATTTTTTAATGATGTGAATATTATTAATGTTCATATTGATTTTTAACGATTTAAAATTAATTTCATATTGGACTTTTTTTGATTATTATATTATAAATAACTCGTTATAATTATATTTTATATTCATGTCGATTTCAATATAAATATTTGGAAAATACTATGATTTTAGCTTTTAATTTCTAAAAACAAGATTTTTTTATCGATATGCAATATATTTATCATGATTATTTATTATTTTTGGATTTAACGGCTTCTACTATTTAAATATTTCTTTTTGAGTCAAATAACAAAGCCTTTTTATATATAAAAACCAAAAATACTATCATAATACTCTGAACTATTATAAATTTGGTTTTCATTAGTATTATATAAAACAAAAAGGGATAAAAGAGGTTGATAGAATGAGTTCATTCAAAAGTCCAGTTGACACCGCAAAAGCTATTGCGGCAACAGCTGGTGCAAAAAATTCAGCAAATATCATCAATGTAATCTTGCTTTCATTTTTAGCAGGTGCTTACATTGCATTTGGTGGATTATTAGCTGAAGTAGCTAGTGCAGGTATGATAGGTGCAGGTGCACCTCTCGGTTTAGAAAAATTCGTATTTGGTGCAGTGTTCCCTGTAGGTTTGATTATTGTTGTTCTCGCAGGATCTGAATTATTCACTGGTAACGTCATGTTCATGACCTTAGGTGTTTTAGACGGTAAAGCTTCCGTTGGAGGCCTCGCTAAAAACTGGGTATTAAGTTGGGTTTTCAACTTCGTTGGTGCTTTATTCGTAGCATACGTTCTTGCTTTCATGGGAGGAATTATGCCTACCGATGCAAGTGCTCCAGCATATGCAATTACTGAAAAAGCTATTGGTGTTGCAACCGCTAAAGTTGGTATGACCTTTGAAGTAGCAATGATTAGAGGTATCGGATGTAACTGGTTAGTATGTTTAGCTGTATGGTTAGCTAACGCATCTGACGACATCATCGGTAAAATCTTTGGTATTTGGTTCCCAATCATGGCGTTTGTATGTATTGGATTTGAGCACAGTGTAGCAAACATGTTCTTCATACCATTAGGTATGTTCTTAGGTGCTGAAGGTGTAAACTGGGGTACTATTATCATTAACAATTTAATTCCAGTAACCATCGGTAACATTATTGGAGGAGCAATATTTGTTGCATGTATCTACTGGTTCACTTATCTTAAAGAATAGACTAGTAAACTTTAAATTATTAGAAGCTTTTTAAAGCTTCTTCTAATTATCTTTTATAATATAAAATATTTTGGAGATTATAAAATGGTTGAAATTAAATATGTTCCAACAATTTGTCCATACTGTGGTACTGGATGTGGACTTAACTTCGTTGTAAAAGACGGTAAGATTGTTGGTGTAGAACCTTTAAAAAGACACCCTGTAAACGAGGGTAAAGTATGTCCAAAAGGTAACTTTGGATATCAGTTTATTAATAGGGAAGACAGATTAACTACTCCTTTAATAAAAGAAAACGGTGAATTTAGAGAAGCTTCTTGGGATGAAGCACTTGATATGGTTGCTAAAAAACTCAAAGAAGTATCTGACGAAGATCCAAACAAAGTTGGATTCTACGCATGTGCTCGTTCACCAAACGAAAACATTTACATTACTCAGAAATTAGCAAGAGTAGCTTGTCAAACTCAAAACGTAGACCACTGTGCACGTATCTGTCACGGACCTACTGTAGCAGGTTTGGCTAACACTTTCGGTTCCGGTGCTATGACCAACGGATTCGACAGTATTAAAGAAGCAGACTACATTTTCTGTATTGGTTCCAACAACATGGAAGCACACCCATTGTTTGGTCGTAAATTGATTCAAGCTAAACAAAACGGTGCTAAATTAGTTGTATTAGACCCAAGATTCACTCCTACTGCTAAAATCGCAGACGAATATGTTCAATTTGAAACCGGTACTGACGTAGCTTTAATGAACGCTATGATTAAAGTCATCATCGACAAAGACTTACAAGATGATGAGTTTATTAAAAACAGAACCAAAGGTTACGAAGAAATGAAAGAAACCGTTCAAAAATACACTTTAGAAATGGCTTCTGAAATTACTGGTATTAAACCTGAAGTTATTGAACACTTAGCTGTAGAATATGCATCTGCAGATAAAGCAGCTATCGTATACTCATTAGGTATTACTGAACACTCTCACGGTGCAGACAACGTTATGTCCACTGCAAACTTAGCAATGTTGACCGGTAACATTGGTAGACAAGGAACAGGAGTAAACCCATTAAGAGGACAAAACAACGTACAAGGTGCTTGTGATATGGGTGCATTACCTTCTGATTACGTAGGATACAGAAAAGTTAAAGATCCAGAAACTACTGCATGGTTCAACGATTACTACAGTGGATACGGATACGAAGTAAACTTACCAACCACTCCTGGTTTAACATTAGTTGAAATGATGAACGCTGCTCACGCTGGTGACTTAAAAGTATTATACATCCACGGTGAAGACCCTGTACTTTCCGATGCAGATGTACAACACACAAAAGAAGCACTTGCTAACTTAGAAATGTTAGTTGTTCAAGAATGTTTCTTAACCGATACCGCACAATGTGCTGATGTAGTATTACCTGCAGCAGGTTGGGGTGAACAAGAAGGTACTTTCACAAGCGGTGAAAGAAGAGTACAATGCTTACACAAAGCACAAGAACCACCTGAAGGCGCATGGTTAGATTGGAAAATCATGGAAGAAATCGCAGTTAGAATGGGAGTTCCAAGAGAATTATTCCACTACGAAACTTCTGAAGACATTTTCAATGAAATCAGAGAATGTGCTCCAATCATGGCTGGTATGAACCGTGAAAGATTAGACACTCCAGAAGCACTCCACTGGCCTTGCCCATCTGAAGATGACCCATGTCAACCATTAATGCACAAAGAAAAATTCGCACACCCTGATGGTTTAGGTGTCTTCCAAGCATTAGAACACAAAGGACCAGTTGAAACTGTAGATGAAGAATACCCATTATTATTAACCACTACAAGAGTATTGTTCCACTATCACGCAGCAATGACCAGAAGATGTGAAACCTTATCCAATGAGGTAAAAACTGGATTTATTGAAATCAACACTAAAGATGCTGAAGCAAGAGGAATTCTCAACGGTGAAGTAGTAAAAGCATTCTCTAGAAGAGGAGAAATCGCAATCCCTGCTCGTGTAACTGATGACATCAGAGAAGGTATTGTAAACATTCCAATGCACTTTGTAGAATGTGCAGCTAATGTATTAACCAACTCCGATTCTTTCGACCCTAAATCTAAAATGGTTGAATTAAAAGCTTGTGCTATTCAAGTAGAAAAACTCCCTGAAAAATTAGAAATGAGAGGAGAAGTCTACAAAGATGGTACTGACACCGAAATCAAAGCTGAAAACATGTCAACTACTACCGTAAAAGTAGGAAAATAAATGAGGAGTAGATTTAAATGAGCGCAAAAATTAACGATATGTACTACGCATACTCTGCTATTGATGATATCAAAGAAAAAGGAGAGTACGGTGGAGTAGTAACTACTATCATGAAATACTTATTAGAAGAAGGTATCGTTGACGGTGTTGTAGGTGTAACTCAAGGTCACGATATTTATGATGGTGTTCCAACCCTTGTAACTAATCCTGCTGATGTAATTAAAACTGCAGGTTCCATTCACTGTGGTACTTTAAACATTGCTAAATTTGTATCCAAATACTTAGATGGTGCAAGAGACATGAAACTCGCTGTTGCTTGTAAACCATGTGATGCAATGACCATCAGAGAATTAATGAAAAAAGGAAAAATCATCGAAGATAACGTAATTATGATTGGTGTTAACTGTGGTGGAACCATGTCACCTGTTCCTACCATGAACATGATTAGAGATGTATACGAACTCGATCCTAAAGACGTTATCAAAGAAGAAATCGCTAAAGGAAAACTCATCATGGAAACCGCTGAAGGGGAAAAAGGTTTCAAAATTGATGAATTAGAAGAACAAGGTATGGGTAGAAGAGAAAACTGTCAAAGATGTAATCTCAAAATCCCATCCAACGCTGACTTAGCTTTAGGTAACTGGGGAGTTATCGGCGAATTAGCAGGTAAAGCTACTTTTGTTGAAGTATTCTCAGATAAAGGTGCTGAAGTTTTAGACAAAGTTATTGAAGCTGGTTTAATTGAAACTGCAGAACCTATTGAAAAAGGTATCAAAATCAGAGAAAACATCAACAACTTCATGCTTAAAGAATCCCAAGCTAAGAAAGATGTTGATTACGCAGGCACTACTGGAGACATCATCGATGTATTCTACCAATACGAAGACGAATTCTCCAAATGTATGAAATGTTACGGTTGTCGTGAAGCATGTCCATTATGTTTCTGTGAAGACTGCTGTCTAGAAGCTGAAGGTCCTGAATGGGTACCTGGTGGATACACTCCTGCTGCTCCATTTTTCCACTTAACACGTATGGTGCACATGGTTGACGCATGTACTAACTGTGGTCAATGTACTGAAGTATGTCCATGTGAAATTCCTGTAGCTAAAGTATGGAGTACTGTAAACAACAAAGTAAGAGAAATCTACGGATACATCCCTGGTATGGGTAGTGATGATCCACTTCCATTCACAGATCATGTATCCAAAGCTAAATGGTTATAATTGGGAGTTTTTCCCTATTATACACCTTTTCTTTTTTTTGAGTTTTGAAAATAACGTTGTTATATATTTTTTCAAAAAAATATAGAAATTAGGTGTTGAATGGTTCACGTCTGTTGATACCATTTACAAAAATTTCTTCTAGTTCTTCTTCACTTTCACCATTTCGGACATGTGAAATCAGTTCCACCAGATTATCGTTTCTAAGTAGGCAAGGTTTGATTTTTCCGTCAGGTGTTATCCTCAATCTGGAGCAATTTGCGCAAAAGGTACTGTTATCTACAGGTCTTACTATCTCGATTTCTCCACCGTCTATGTAATATTTTTTACGTCCCTGCATAAACTTACGTTCATGTACCTCATCAGCTATATCAGTTAACCTTTCTTCAATCATGTCTAACTTATAATGATATTCAGCACTGAATTTGTCATCATCACAGTTTTCACTTTCAATGAGTTCAATCAGCTGAAGCACCATATTGTTCTCTTTACAGAAGTTGAACATGTCCTTTACTTCATTCTGATTGATGTCCTTCATGATAACCATGTTGATTTTAACCGGATACATTCCAACCTCAACAGCTTTTAGGATTCCTGCCTTTGCAGATTCCAAATAATCCTTGTTGGTAATGTATTCATACGTTTCACGATTTAAGGTATCCAAACTTACATTTACACGATTTAAGCCAGCATCCTTTAGGTCTTGAGCATATTGTTCAAGATAAGTCCCATTTGTGGTCATTGAGATGTCCTTAAAGCCTAAACTAGCTATTTTTTCAACGACTTCGACAATGTCCTTCCTTATTAAAGGTTCTCCGCCTGAAAGCCTAATCTTTTGAACACCGATGTTTTTTGCAACTTTGCAGATGGTGTATAGTTCATCAGCTGTCATTTCCTGTTTGGATGAAACCATTCCATCATGATGACAGTATAGGCAGTTAACGTTACATCTGTTTGTTAATGTGATTCTAAGTGAAATGATTGGTCTTTGGTATTGGTCTTTGATAAATTCGCCTGCCATATTATCAATCTTCCACAGTAATGCTTATTTTATTAATTTCTTCATCAACTTCTAAGGAACTAATAATTGCAAATATTGTCTCTTTTAAAATCCCTCTTGTAAACTTATTAATCTTCACGTCATGATTGTTGGTTTTGAGGGTGATTTGTGCATTCTCTAACTCTTCCCTAATTATATTTGCAATTTCAACATCTATCCTTTTTACATTATTTTCAGTTTTAATGGATTTAATCATTCCTTTTATGGAACTTGAAACAATGTTTGTTGTAAATTCATTTATCTCAAGATTTTTATCATTGATTAGGATTTTGCATTTGCTGTTAATTTGTTCCTGTTTGGTGTTTTCATTTGGAATAACCACTTCAATTTTACCTATTTTTTCAACGTCATACTCTTTGAGGTTTAATGTCTTTATGACGCCGATTAAACTTTGTTTTAGATAATCACTTACGAATCTGTTGAGGCCAACTACATGGCCGTCAATTGACATATAACTATGGGTTTCATCCAAATCATTAGTCGTCAGGTTTCCGTCACGTATCTCTTTTGCAATGGCTTCACCATTGTTGAAACCGCAGTTGTTTGCAAATAATGTATCAACAATGTCGTGACCCCTCTCTTCTATCAAATCGGCAAGTTCGCGGACACCTTTTTCATCTATTGTAAATGAATTGACTTCTTTTATTGTATATTCGTCTCTGACTTCAGGGGATGTAATTATTTTCGGATAGTTGTAGCTTTTATAGCCTTCGATGATTACAAAGTCAAATTCATCAAAGTGTTTCAATAGATACAATATCCTGTTTAGGTCATGTTCCTTTCTTGCGTTAAAAAAAGTGGTTGATCCAACACCAACAACCAGATTCGCTCCGGCTTGTTTGTGTTTCCAGGTATCAGTGTTTTCCTTATCCATTTCTATGGAATGGTGTGAATGTTTAATTGAAGCTACATTATATCCTCTTTTTGTCAGCTCTTCAATAACTTTCACAGTCAGTGATGTCTTTCCAGTATTTTTTTTACCTACAATAGATGCAATTTTCATGTCTCAATCCCCTTGATTAATTATATGTTTTTAGTAATAATTAATGATTTCTAAATAATGATGTGTAGTTACTACACATTTTTTTGGAAGACCTAAAAATTTAGCAAATTTTGCTTATTTTTCGTCATTTTTTAATAATTTTTTATATTTTTTTATTACTATTTTTTAGGAAAAAGCCGATATAAACAAAAATAAATATCGATAAGTAATATTAAAAATACTATTAAAGAGCAATTATTAGTTATTAAATTTATTTAATAAATATAAGTTTGTTTTATTCGAAAATATTTAATTTATATCTTTTTCAAAAAATTTTTTGTGTAGTATTCACACAGTAATATATAAGTCTTGTGTCTTGAGTCTAGTAGGCAAATATATTTATATAAGTAAACATATGTGTAATCATTACACATGGTGGTTCAAATGCCAAAACATATTGCATCTGGTTTGAAATATTTGGCTGCGGTCAAGTTGAAAGATGCTGGTGAAAGTCACCAGGCAATTGCTAATGAGTTGGGTGTTGACAGGTCTACCATATCACATTATTTGAATGGTAGCAACTTATCTTGGAACTCTATTGACGTTGCAAGAACAATCACTGAGCTAACTCCTAGGGATTTCTTGGTAATGGCTGAAGCAGTATTCGATGAACCAGAACAGAGTCGAAAAATTGTGAATATTTGCAGAGAAAGAGATTTCGAAGTAACTATAGCGGATTCTTGTATTGGTTGCGGCTTATGTGTAAATGCATGTTCAATGAAAGCTATTAAGTTAGAATCATTAAAGGCACATGCAGACTCCAGACAATGTTGCGGTTGTCAGCTTTGTGAAGATGAATGCCCAACTAATTCTATAAAAATTTTGGAGATTGAATGATGATTAGAAATTTAAAAGAGGTTAACGACAATAACTTTGACATTACAAGGTCAGCTGAAGAAGTCAGAAACTTGTCTTTCAATGACCAAGTTTGTTTAGGTTGTGGAATTTGTGAATCCACTTGTCCTGTTGAAGCAATTACATTGAATGCAATTGCTGTGGATGCTCGTCACAGACTTTCTAACGACATCTATTTCAGTGGACACGAAAAGATTGCTCAAAACTTCCATGATGACTTTGATGTTCAAAGAGTAAGCATTGACGAAAGTAAATGTGTATTATGTGGTATGTGCAGTGGTTTATGTCCTGTTGATGCATTAGTATTGACTATCGATGACATACCAATAAGAGAAATCGAAGCATATCCTCACTACAACGCTTTCTCAGAAATTGACGATGATGAATGTATCTACTGTAAAAGATGTGAAGTTGCATGTCCTCGTGATGCAATTGTCATAGAAAGAGTTTTACCAAGTCGTGCAGACTTAGTAACTGGTGAAATTGAAGTAAATGAAGATGATTGTATTTACTGTGGAGTATGTCAAGAATTATGTCCTGCAGAAGCTATAGTTGTTGATAACGAAACTGGAAAAGAATCTATTGTAATCGATACAGAAAAATGTGTATACTGTCTCGTATGTAAAAAATCTTGTCCTACCAACGCTATCAAAGCACTTTGTAGAGCTTGTTCTTACGGAGAATACGACTTAGACCCAGCTAAAGCTGTTGTAACTGGAAACTCAATTATTGACCCAGAACTTTGCGTATACTGTGGCTGGTGTGAAGGCGTATGTCCTACTGACGCAGCAAAACACAAAAAACCATTTGAAGGTAGTATTGAAGTAGATCAAGAAAAATGTCAAGCTTGTGGAGCTTGTGTCGATATTTGTAGTTGTAATGCATTAGCATTCCCAGTATCATCTGGTCCTGGTTCCAGAATGGAACATGTCATTGCTAACAATGATTACTGTGTAAAATGTAAAGCATGTGCAAAAGCATGTCCTAATGGTGCAATTACAGTTAAAAGAACAGAAATTGACCACACTCCAATTCAATCAGCAACTTGGAATGAAGCTTTAGACGCTATTAAAGACTAGGTGATTATATGGAACTTAAAGTTAATCAAGATAATTGTTTAGGTTGCGGGATTTGTGTAATCGCTTGTCCTGTTAACGCATCTATCAGTCCGGAAAATGCTGGTGGTAATGGTGCAAAGACTGAAGAAGTAATTATGATGGTAGAAAACGGTTTTATTAAACTTTTCTCACCTGAAAAATGTGAATTGTGTGGAACATGTCAAATGTTTTGCCCAGTAAATGCTATATGGTTAGAATAGGGGGTAAAATTTATGCATTATGCTAATACTTATTTAGAAAAACCTGTAGTACCTGATGTAAAAATTACTGGTGAAGGAACAACTAAAGTACTCAAATGTATGTTAAACACAGGATCTGACATCTATCAAGGTGCATGTAAGAAAAGAGGATCCACCTTAAAACAAGAGTACAAAAACGCTTCTGGTACCTGTTACATGGACCCTAGGGACATGGCAAAATTAGGTGTAAACAACTGGGATACTGTACTTGTAAAAACCGATTTCGGTGAAGTAGTTGTAAACTGTGCAGTTTCAAGAGATGCACCTCACGAAGGAACAGTATTCATTTGTAAAGGTCCATGGGCTAACACTATTGTAAGCCACGACACTTACTGTTGTTCTGACCCTACTTACAAAGGTATTCGTTGTACTGTAGAAAAAACTGATAGAAAAGTATTACTCATGGCTGACTTAATGAGATGGGTATACAAAAAATACGTTGATGAAGAAGATGACGATGTTGTTGAAAACATGGAATCTTTAGGTGAAAGACCTGTTTATCACGGACGTAAATGGGAGGAGTTGATTGACCATGACTTATGAGCCACCTATAACTGATTACGATTACATTGTTGAAAACTGTACCTGTGCATTCTGTGGTTGTAACTGTGACGATTTAGACTACTTAGTTAAAGATAATCACGTTGTTGCAGTAAGACACGCATGCAGATTCGGTGCAAGTAAAATTATGGAAGATATGGATCAAAGATTAATTGTTCCAATGATTAGGGATGAAAACGGAGAACTTATGGAAGTAGATTGGGATACTGCTTTAGACAAAGCTGCTGAATATATTGCTAATTCCATCAGACCAGTATTCTACGGATGGTCTGAAACTTCTACTGAATGTATGAAAGAAGGTGTAGCATTAGGTGAATACATCGGTGCTGTATTAGATAACCAAGCTACTATCTGTCACGGTCCTTCTCTCCAAGCTGTACAAAACGCAGGTTACCCTATTCAAACTTTAGGGGAAGTTCAAAACAGAGCGGACATGGTTGTTTACTCTGGAAGTAACGCAATGAACTCTCACCCAAGACACATGGCAAGATACGCTGTATTCTGTCGTGGATACTTCAGACAAAGAGGAAGATTCGACAGAACTGTTGTTACTATGGATCCAAAATTCTCCGATACTGCAAAATGTTCAGACAAATGGATTGGATTCGAACAAAACGGAGACTACGGTTTCTACAATGCTATTAGAGCAGTTCTCAGAGGAAAAGAATTATACCAAGATGTAATTTCTGGAATTCCTAAAGAAGATATTTATGAATTAGCAGAAGAAATGAAAAGCGCTGAATTCGGTGTTCTCTTCTTCGGTTTAGGTTTAACCCACACTTTATCAAAACAAAGAAACATTGATATTGCAATTAAAATGGTACAAGACTTAAACAAATACAGTAAATGGGGTCTTACTCCAATGAGGGGTCACTTTAACGTAAACGGATTCAACATTTTCATGGCATTCGAATGTGGATTTGCTTTCGGTGTTGACTACTGTAGAGGTTACCCAAGATATATGTTAGGTGAAACCAACACTATCGATTTATTAGTCAGAAAAGAACCAGATTGTTTCATGGTTATTGCAGCTGACCCTGGTGCTCACTTCCCTAACGGAGCAAACCAACA
>JAFUCN010000077.1 GCA_017459665.1 Methanobrevibacter sp.
AAAAGTGTTGTTGTTGACTATACTGGTGACAATAACTACTACAGCAATACCAAGACCGCCAAATTCACAGTTAACAAAGCAAATCTCAATTTAATTGTCCAGACCAGTGATATTAAGATAGGACAAGACGCAATCATTAGTGTTCCTCTTCCGGCAAATGCCGGAGGAAGCCTAAACATAAACGGTGAAATAATAAGCGTTCCAAACGATGGTAATGTATCACACAGCATCTCTAATTTAGGATTGGGTACTCACGAAATCACAGTAACATACACTGGTGATAATTACAATAGTGTTTCTCGATCTGTTAATGTTACTGTCAGTGATTATGACCATTCCCAATGGGGTTTAACTGGTTATGACGGTCAAAACACAGCTAAATCAAACTACACTGCAACCGCAAACGGTAACATAGCACATACAATATCAATTAACAAGGAAATTGTCAGTGATTTATTCATTGATTCCAACGGCAATTTAATATTAACCACTTCTGATGGTATTTATTCATTTAATGGTAATAGTCAAAACTGGGTTTTCAGTGGTGTTAATTTCACTGGTGTTGCTGTTAGCCGTGATTTAGTCATTGCTCCTAAATCAAGCGACACACTATACTTCATAAACCAAACCACCGGTGAGAGATACGGAACATCCAATATATACCAAGGTTCAAGCCTTTACGCACCTGTTGCAGACAGCAATGCTTGTTTATATATTGTTAGTGAGTATCAGGTTTCATCTGAAGGTTATAACCTCGTAATTATTCCATTTAACATATGGAAGACTGGCGGCAGCCCAACACTTGTAAGTCTTGGTGACGTTAAACCGGTTGCAAGCCCAACAGTAAGCACAGATGTTATTGCTGTTTTATGCGAAAACAAATTGGTCATCATTGATGCTAAGGATTTAAAAGTAACTTCCATCAAATCAGGTAACTACGGTGATGTCAGGCCTGTTGTTGGTGAGGGTGGAATTATTTATGCTGTTTTGGATGGTAATGTTGTTTCTTATGATGCTTCAGGTGCACAGTTATGGCAGACTGCAATTCCTGAAAAAGCAAACACACTAGCATTGGATAAAGACAATGGATTATACACAGTCAGTTCCCAAGGCGAATTATACAAACTTGATTTATTGAGTGGTAGTGCTTCTAAATTGTCTGATTTGAAAGTTACATCAGGGTTATTAATTGATTACGATGGAAATATTTATTTCGGCAGTGACAATACATTATATGCAATCACATCTAATGGTAAAACATTATGGAAATCAATAACTTCATCCAATATCGTTGGAAATCCAGTAATGGATAAAGCAGGTAACATTTATGTAAAAACTGCTAATAACCAAGTT
The DNA here is from genome assembly GCA_017459665.1 of Methanobrevibacter sp. Classification (GTDB taxonomy): domain Archaea; phylum Methanobacteriota; class Methanobacteria; order Methanobacteriales; family Methanobacteriaceae; genus Methanocatella. The sequence goes on from JAFUCN010000077.1 coordinate 1,354, forward strand.
GTTTTATTTAACAATGCTGATTTGGCAAATCCTAATTTAAACGTTGAAATTAAGGACAAACAATTGACAATCACATTAGATAGTCAGGCTACTGGTGAGGTTAAATTCAATATTGGTAGTGTTTCATACACTGAAAATTCTGAAAATACTATCACAAAATCTCTTGACTTAACTCCGGGCAGTTACAGCATCAAAGTTTCATATTCAGGCGATAATCGTTTCTACAATGCAATTAAGATTGTTGACTTTACAGTAAAAACAAATAACATTGAAGTCAATAAGGTCACAGACATGGCCGATTACATTTCAAACAGCAACGGATCCAATTTCGATATCAGTTTACCTGCTGATGCCAAAGGTAACCTGACTTTAACCGTTAAGGACAACACTTACGTGAGAAGTCTTGTTGATGGTAAGGCAAGTATTATTGTTTTAGGCCTACAGGCAGGAACATACAATGCCACTTTAACTTACTCAGGTGACGGAAAATACGACAAGATTACCAAAGTTGTTTCATTCACTGTTACAGAAGAGTCTTCCATCCGCATTATTTATGACGGCAAGTCCACATTTTCCGTTGGTCTTCCGGATGATGCAACAGGAACTCTAACAGTGACTATAAATGAAAATAGCTACACAAGCCAGTTAACCAACGGTTTTGCTATCATCACTTTAAGGGATTTGGCAACTGGTGAGTACAATGCAACTGCAACATACTCAGGTGATGACATGTACAGTTCAATAACACAAAACGAAACTGTAACTATTCAAAAACCGGTTTTAACAGCCAAAAATCTATCAGTATTATATACTGCAGCTGCATCATACACAGTCTATGTCACTGTCAACGGCCTTCCAGTAGCAAATAAAGCTGTTACATTCACAGTAAACGGCGTTAAATCAACTGCTAACACTAACGCTAACGGTTATGCTTCAGTTAAGGTTTCACTTCCTCCAAAAACCACTGCATACAAGCTTACCGCAAGCTATAGAGAAACTACAATTTCAAACACAATAAAAGTTTCAAGCATAATAACCGCCAAAAACTTGAAAGTCAAAAAGTCAGCCAAATCCTTTAAAATCAAAGTAACTTTGAAAAAAGTGAACAATAAGTATCTGGCTAAAAAGAAAGTGACATTGAAATTTAACAAACACACTTACAATGTTAAAACATCAAGTAAAGGTGTTGTGACATTTACTATCAAAAACAGTGTTTATAAAAAGCTTAAAACCGGCAAAAGTTACACATACCAAGTCACTTACTTAAAAGACACAGTTAAAAAGACAATAAAATTTAAATAAATGGGAAATAATTATTTCCCACAATTCTTTTTTTATAAAAAAACATTTAAACAAGTAATTTTTAAAATACTGCCTTAAAACCTCCATTCATCATAAAATAGAAAATCAAACATTATATATGCAAAAAACACAAAAATAATATTTAATGACAGAACAGAAAAAATCAGAATGGAACAGTAATCTTGCATTTATGATGGCGATGATCGGTTCTGCTGTTGGACTTGGAAACATCTGGCGTTTCCCGAATGTCCTATACTCCAATGGTGGAGGATCATTTATGATTCCTTATATCGTTTCACTATTTCTTTTAGGAATT
>JAFUCN010000078.1 GCA_017459665.1 Methanobrevibacter sp.
TATGCCAGCATCTTCAAGGCAGCTGACAGTATCCTGCATTCCAGTGATTCCATAATCAAAAGCATGATTGTTAGCAAGAGATGCTACAGTATTGTTATTTGCTTTAGCTAGCGGAACATACTCCGGAGAGCATTTTAGTGGAACATCCCCTTTCACTGCGTTGCCTGAGTAAGTGGCTGCATTTTCAAAGTTGATTAAAAGCAAGTCAACATTTGAAGTCACATTGCTGACACCACTAAACGGACTTGAATCCAAACTTAAAACGCCCGGCATCTTACGGGCAAACATCACATCGCCAGTAACGGCAATTGAAACATTTTCCTTAGGCTCAAGAGATAAACTTGAATTAGAATCCCCCATAAGTATTGTAGCTCCGATTGCAACGACAATAAGAACTGCAAGAAATATCAGGAGACACTTTCTAACAGACATTTACTATTCCTCTAAGACTTCAGCTTCTTCATCTTCACTGAAAAGCTGATTTAACATCCATTCAGCATCATATTCCTTAATGTCATCATATCCCTGACCGACACCTAAAAACATGATTGGTTTTTGGATTACATAACCGATTGAAAGTGAAGCACCACCTTTACTGTCTGCGTCAGCCTTGGTTAGGATTACCCCGTCAATGTCGATTGCTTCATTGAATTTTTTAGCCTGTTCGGTTGCATCATTACCTGTTAAGGCGTCACCGACGAAAATAACCAAATCAGGTTTGGAAACCCTTTTAATCTTTTTCATTTCATCCATAAGATTGGTATTGGTCTGCATTCTTCCAGCAGTATCAATTAAAACCAATTCTTTTCCTTGTGCTTTTGCATGTTCAACTGCATCGAATGCGACTGCTGCAGGATCAGAACCTTTTTGGTGCTTGATGATCTTAACACCGACATTATCTGCATGGTGAGTTACCTGTTCGATAGCACCGGCTCTGAATGTGTCTGATGCTGCAATAACAGGAGTATAACCTTTTTTAAGATAATAATTGGCAAGTTTACCTATTGTAGTTGTCTTACCTGTACCGTTGATTCCGACAAACATCACAATTAAAGGTTCGCCTGCTGCCTTTTTATCTTCAATCATTTCAGTCATTGATTTTCCAGGAATATCAATAATCTCTGCAACAGCATCCCTTAAAGCGATGAAAGTGTATTCGGTAATGTCATTGCTTCTTTTGATTTTTTTACCAACAAGGCTTTCTTTTACGCTTTCGACAACTTCTGTTGCAACTTCCATTGCAACATCACCCTGTAGGAGTTCCATTTCAAGTTCGAACAATATGTCTTCAACGTGCTTTTCCTGGATGGTTTTTTCACGAACAAATGAGAAGAGTCCACCTGAAGCTTCACCGTCTGCAGAAATGTCTTCCTTATCCTTTTTATTTCTGCTCCAGAAGTGGGATTTTTCTTCTTCATCCCCATCTTCTTCTGTTTCTTCATCCTCTTCAGATTCAGAATCATCACCAGACCTGAATCTAGATAAAAATCCTGATTTGTTTTCTTCTTCCCCGTCTTCCTCTTCTATATCTTCATCCTCTTCAGATTCAGAATCATCACCGGACCTGAATCTTGACAGGAATCCTGATTTGTTTTCCTCATCCAAATCGTCTTCATCTTCAATCTCTTCAGGTTCTTCTTCTGATTGTGAGACTTCTTCAGCTTCCGGAAGCAAGTTAGATTCATCCTCCTCTTCCTCTTTTTTCTTACCGAATGAGAAAAATGAAAATCTGGTACCCTCTTCCTCTTGAAGGTTATCTTCTGCTTCAGCTTCTTCTATAAGCTCCTCTTCTAACTTTTCACTAGTTCGTGAGAATTTCTTTTTTAATGATTCAAACAAAATTAACCCAACCTTTCTGTTTAGTTAAAAATTTAATTAATAGTATTTATATTGTTAATGATATTTAAAAAGTCTTTGAAATTAGAAAAAAATTGAATCATAATTAAAATTAAAAAAATAAAAAAGTAATGGGAAAATAATCTATCCCATTTGGGTCATGTTGCCTTGAGCTGCAGCAGCGATTTGTTCAGCTTGAGCTTGAAGACTGCCGACAATGTCAGATACTTGTTGTAAGTTAGCTAACATTTTATCTAAGCTGTCTTTTAAGTCTTCTTTTTGTCCAGCGATAATTTTACGAGCGCCATCTGCATCTTTTTTAACAGCAAGACCTGCACCGATACTTACGATGATTTCATCAGTGCTTTTGAGTTCTCCTTTAATGAAAGATCCTGCACCTACAGGTACGAAAGCTTCGATAGATTCTTTGCCTTCAATATCATCAATAGTGGCAGATAATGCATCAACTTCAGCAATGGAAGCCTGGATTAATTCAATTTGTTGTTGGATTAACTCAGCTTGTTGCCTGTATACATTAATTTCATTAAGAAGATTGTTTAATCTTTGTTGATCTTCCATAGTAACACCAACAATCGACTTATAAAATTTCTTTTACAATTGGGTCTTCGACATCTTCAGGAGCAATTTCTGTAATTTCTTTAATAGAAATTTGGTTCCTGTTAATACCATGTTTACTTCCGAAACGTTCGTAGATTTTCTCTTCGATTTCAGCTTCACAAGTAGCTTTGTATTCTTTAGTAAATTTATGATATTCATCGCCCATTACAAAAGTACCTTTAACTCTGTAAATTTTTGTTATCATATAAAATCCCTCATGATATATTAATTAAAAATCATCTAAAAAGCCTAATGCTTCTTCAACTCTAGCCATCTCAGGACCAGTACTATCTTTAGCCACGATTGCGCCATTTGAATTAGCAATGGAACAAGCACCAACTAAAGGAATACCTTTTCCAACAGTACCTATATCTCCTTCAACACCAAATACTTCTTGAGCAAGTTTAACTTCAGATTGAACAGCATTTTTACTTATTAAAAATCCTTTATTTGTAACTTTAATCAAAGAGCCGATAATGTCACTTCCGACCATGGAAGTGGATTCGACGTTTACGTCTAAAGTTTCTTCAATAATTTCAATTGCTTCATCAGATAAAAATGGACTTGCGATTGCTCCATTGTCATTGGCTGCAATGATATTTCCAAGTGCAGTGTAGCGACCAGGAACAGTAGCAACATTTAAACCTAAATCTTCAAGCTGTTTAATTTCTCTATCTAAAACATGTGGGGAAACAATGATACCATTTGAATTTGCTACGGCTAAAGATCCTATAAGACTTGATCCGGAAATAGAAGATTTAACAACGTCAACGTCTAATGCTTCCTTAATAATATCTATTTTTTCATCTAAAAGATTATAAGGAACAATAGCTAAATCATCAGTTGCTAGGATAAATACACCTATATTCGGATTTCCTACAATATCTACTCTTTTTAACATATTGTCACCTCACATAACTCAATAGTATGGTAATGCAGTATAGCTATTCTGCTAAAGTAGCTGTTACAACACCATCATCATCTTTAACTGCTTTTACAGTAATTTTAGAAGGTATTTTTTGAATACCTCTTTCCCAAATAGCATGATTGATAGATTCATCAATTTTAACTTCTTCAGCTTTCATGTGTTTGGTTAAGAAGTTTTGTACTTCTCTTATAGCTCTAGGAGCTCTAATGGTCCTTTTAACTTTTTTAACATTTCTAAGTGGAATTGTGTAAACTCTTTCCATAATAACCCCTCATTATAATTTAAGACTGTTTCTTCTCCAATGTCTAGGTTTTGGTCTGTATCTAAGTTTACGATTAGTTTTAGCATAAGCCCAGATTGGAATTCTCCTATTTTGTTTGTTTGCTTTTGCCA
>JAFUCN010000079.1 GCA_017459665.1 Methanobrevibacter sp.
AATTCCTAAAAGAAATAGTGAAACGATATAAGGAATCATAAATGATCCTCCACCATTGGAGTATAGGACATTCGGGAAACGCCAGATGTTTCCAAGTCCAACAGCAGAACCGATCATCGCCATCATAAATGCAAGATTACTATTCCATTCTGATTTTTTCTGTTCTGTCATTAAATATTATTTTTGTGTTTGTTGCATATATAATTTGATTAAGTTATTTCTAAAAAATAAATTGAATTAAGGGAAAACTTCCCTTAATAAGCTTTATACCAGACATTGGCTTTATATGGGGTGTAGCCTTTAATCAGATTGGTTCTGATGTGCCCTCCATTGCCTTTGACGGTTTTTGTTTTAATTTTTCCTTTTTTATCCTTAAAGTAGAATTTCACTTTGACAAGCTTTGTGTGGTGTGGTTCGATATCTCCGTCAAGTCCACTTCCGATATACCATGAGGTAACGCCTGTTCCTTTGTCAAACTGCATGTTTCCGTTGTATTCAACATAACCTGCAATTGCATCACCGTTTTTAAGAATTAGTGATTTCGGACCCCACAAAACGCCAGGCTTGAAATTATATATTTTAACGGTTGCTTTTTTGTTGGTGACTTTTGCAGCACTGTCTGCCGGGGCACATGAAGCGCCAATAACAAGCAAAGCACCAACAAATATCAAGATAATAATCAGATGTTTCTTATTAAACTCCATCAAATCACCTTTAAGCAGGACTTTTCTTAAGCTTTACATACTCATCAATGGCTTCACGGGTGGTACCGACAACCAAGCGGTAATGCGAAGTCTCACCATCAACGATAACCTTTTCCACCTTACCTTTGGCTATCACGTGCTCGCCATCAATTACTTCTCCGGCATAAGTATGGGTAAATGACACGATTTCAGTTAAGTCAAAGTCAACACCATCCAAAAGCTCAACATTTTCGATTGTGTAAAGTGAAGGATTGTCAAATGCTCCAAGGGCACTTACAATGTCTGCTTCGATTTGTGCGATTCCCTGTGGTTCGTAGACTGTATCTCCCCACTTGCCAGAAATCTCGTCGTAATCCTTGGTGGCCAGAATGTCAAATAAGGTTCCGTTTATTGTTCCTCTATTTGCTTTTCGGTTTTCATACCATCTAAATTCACTTTTGCTCAGACTTGAATCGCTCATCCTTTTGTTGTATACAAAATCCCAGTAATCATCAGTGATTCCCTGAACGGTAATGTGCTTGTCAACTTCTTCGATATAGACTTCTTTTCCTCTGTGCTTCTTAAAAGCGGCAATTGCTCTTCTGTGATTGTCAAGGCCATAAACGACAAAGTCCAAGTCACTTACATCATCCTTTTGAAGGCCTGGAAGAATAGAGCCGGAAATTCCTAAATGGTCATAGGGGATGTCTGCCATAAAGTGGAAAAAGTCAGCAACATCCATAAGCTTTGAAATCAGTTCGGGATTTTTAACTTCTCCGCCACTTTCAAAAGTCTTTTTAAGGCCTAAAAGCCTATCTTCAGGTTTAATGATTCTTTCAACTTTATCTAGGGGAACTCCCATCATTTCCACATTTGTCACGTCACAGAAATACAGGTAATCCGGATGATTTTCCCTTAAATAGGTATAAGCTTCCTCAGAACCCACTTTTCTGTACCTTTTTCCGTCCTTTTCACGGTCTCCTTCGGGGTCAGGAACATATCTCAAAAAGCAGATTACTCTGTCTTCTGGGTGAATGTAATTGGTTGAAGCAAAATATAAATCATCGTTGGTGTAAATAAAATCTCTTGTTCTAACTTGTTTCATATTAGTAATTATTTAATTTTTAACTTAAATTAATTTTTGATTTGTCTTAAAAAACAATCTTTAGCAGGTGTCTGTTTAACACTATTGTGGAGCCAATAAATTTTTACAAGGTAAAAACAACATTGATTTAACCTTATTTTTTTTAAATAAAGGTAAATATTGCTTTATTTGCATTAAAAGCTTATATACTATCGAATCAAATTATTATATGCACTAGTGTGAAGTTTAATCAGATTTCATGAAATCTCAAAAACAAATTTTTTGAGGTGATGGATTGATTTCAAAAAAAGTAATTCACCATCCAAACGATGTAACAAACAAATATTTGATAGATGTGATGCCTGAAAAACTTCATGATTATCTTCATTTGCCCGGAAAATTCGTAAAAAATTATCCGACGAGAATAATTCGCCGTGATGGTAGTCAAAGGGAAATGGATTGGTTAATGCTGGTTGAACCGGATTATAAAACATTGTTTGAAAAAATATTAATCAATGTAGAATTCCAATCCTCACCTGTAACAGAAGACAAAATCAAAGTATTGATGGACTACAAGGACTATGCTAAAACATACTATGGCTTGCCAGTGCTTACAGTAGTCGTAATAACAAAAGGTTATGATTTGTCTGTAATTGAATACAGCAAGGTGTCTTCTGACATCTTAAGGCCAGAATACATTCAAATCACTCAGGATGAAATAATCGAAAGATTAAATAATCTTGAAGTGAAGATAAAAAATCATAAGCAGTTGACTGACAATGATGCATTGGACATTGTCTTCTTGTCTATGTTTGCATCAAAAGACAAAGCAGAAAGGGTTACAGAAAAAATAACACATTTGTTTGCTTTGGATGAGTCTTTAACTGGAATATTTAGAAATGATATTGCATTTGCATTTTCAATTATGATTAAAAAATACTTTGATAACACGCCAAAAGCAGTGGAGTTGTTAAAAATGTTAGGACCGGAAATAAGCAATTCTCGATTACGGGATGTAATCGACTTTGAAGTGGACTACACAATTAAAGGATATGAAAAACAAATTCAGGAAGTGATGATGAAATTGTTGAAATAAACAAGGAACTTGTTGAAATAAACAAGGAACTTGTTGACAAAGATAAGGAACTTGTTGATAAAAATAAGGAACTTGTTGATAAAAATAAGGAACTTGTTGACAAGGATAAGGAACTTGTTGAAAAAGACAATGAAATCACTCTTTTAAAGGCAAAACTTGAAGAAAACGGCATTAAATATTAAATAATTTAAGTTACATCATTTAAATATTGAATGAG
>JAFUCN010000080.1 GCA_017459665.1 Methanobrevibacter sp.
ACGTCGAATACTTCACATTTGAATCCATCGTGTAGGGATGGGTCGATTACAAGTCCTGCAGTGTTGAATGGGTCTGCAAACAGTCTGAATACTGGCAAGTTGAATGCACCAGGTTCGGTTTTGTCACAGCAGAATACGAGCACTGGGTCGGATGGTCTTTCTTCGAATTCCATTTCTGCTACACCAGGACCCATACCTTTGATGTTTCCTGAGAAAGTGTCAGACAATAAGTCTTGACCTGCACCGTATAATTTCAATTCACGTGCTCTTTCGGTAGCTTTCATGAATGCTGTGTATGCAGTCTTGTGCACTTCTTCGTTTTCTTCCCCTTTATCGTGGGTCATGATTAAGTCTATGTCGTCTCCACAACGGGATATATAGTAATCTTTTATGATACCGGTTTCTAAAGCTTCGTTTAAAACTTCATCACAGATATCCATTAATTCTGGGTGTGCGACACAGTGTCCGGACACACTTCCAATATCAGCTTTAATTACACTAACAGTAGTTTTCATTTTAATACCTCGAAAATAGTAAATTGTTATTTACTAGACATTATTTATTTTTGATGTGTATACTATTTAATTATTCCCATTTTGAACCTTTCCACTTGCAGAAGTCGAATTAATTATAGAAATGAAAATATTTATCAAATAATATTTTAAATAAATATTATTAGTTACGATAATAATTTATTATATAACGATAGGGGGCAAAGCATATAATTAAAAATAATTATTTTAAAGGTTTTGTGCTGTTTCTGGTCATGTTAGCCGTGATAAGTGCAGTATCCTGCGTCAGTGCAACAGACAATGTGGACAGCAGCGAAATTACTGGAGACTTATCAGATGTCTATGTTTCACCGGATGCAAGTGACGAGACAGGAAACGGAAGCCTGCAAAATCCATTTAAAACTATAAACTACGCAATCAGTGCAGGAAAAGACGGCTCAACAATCTATTTAAATGACGGAGAGTATGTGGGAGATTCAAACAGAAACATCACCATCGACAAGTCAGTTACAATCATCGGAAAATCCAAAGAAAACACCATAATCAATGGTGAGCTGGCCGGAAGACTGTTCAGTCTAAATTCCACCAGATTGACTCTAATTAACCTTACTTTAATGAACGGTAACTCAACTGAAAACGGAGGTGCAATCTACAGTACCAACGGCGAGATAAACATCAAAAACTGTATTGTAAAAAACTCCGTTGGATATGACAACGGCGGAGCGATATACAATAATCTTGGAGTTTTGAATATTGAAGATTCAAGTTTTATTAACAACAGCGCCATCAAATACGGCGGAGCAATATACACCCTTGGAACAACATCAGTCAAGAACTCCAACTTTACAGAAAACTTCCTGACTGTGGACACTGCTGTAGGAGCATGCATTGCGGCCGGAGGAAAACTGGATGTCGACGGATGCCTATTTTATGACTGTTACAGTCCATATTCTGCAGGTGCAATATTGAACATTGGAAATGCAACAGTAAACAACTGCAGATTCGAAAGACTGACAACAAACTATACTGCAGGTGCAATAAGCAATCACAAGTACATGCTGATTAACAACAGCTATTTCGGATACAATACCGTTCAATATTATGCAGCGGCAATTCTTGCACCTCCAAGCGGACAGCATGTCCTGACAGAAGTGTACAATTCCATTTTCGAGAGAAACCGTGCCGGATATCACGGTGCAGTATCCAACAACTACCCAGACACAGAGCTTTACATGCAGAACTGCGCAATAATGAACAATTTCCTAATGTTGAATACTGTCAACGGAGACATTGCCCTTGATGACAACGCAACCGTACAATACTGCTGGTGGGGTAAAAATGACATACATCAGTATTACTATTCCCCTCACAACGATGAAAAGAATCCTGAAAAGATTAATGCTTCCAGATGGCTGATTATGACATTCACTGCAAGCAATGATGCAATCTATAGAAATGAAATCAACCAGCTGACCGTCAGCCTAAAGCATTACTTCGACAATGAAACCAAAGAAATCTATGACTATGACGGTGAATTTGATCTTCCGCTTGATGTGACCTTCTACACAGATTACGGAACATTAGCTACCAAAAAACTGGTCAACGGTACTGCAACCATTGATTTTAATCCTCAAAGCATAGTCAATACCGTTTATGCGAGAATGAACAGCCAAACATTAAAAATCGACAATTTCCAGTTAAGAAACACAAGCATTATTGTCAGTGCTTTTGAAAAATATTATGGAAGCGCCAGCAAAATGACCATAAAACTTGTCAAGGACAACAACGTGCCTGTTTCAAATGGTGAACTTACGGTTATTGTAGGTGGCACAACATATTCTGTTAAAACAGATAAAAACGGAATAGCTAAATTGACCATTACAAATAAGCCTAAAACATATACTGCCAAGATTACTTTTAACGGAGCCAATTATGTCGCATCTTCCAAATCTCTGAAAGTGAAAATTGTTAAACCTACCATTAAAGTTTCAAAAGTGAAAATACACAAAAAAGGAAAATTTACTGTGACATTTAAAGATGCAAACAAAAAGGCAATAAAGAATGTCAAAGTCACATTCAAAATCAAGGGAAAAACCTACACCCGAACAACCAACAGCAAAGGGCAGGCTAAAATAACAGTTAATTTAAACCCTGGCAAATACAGTGTTAAAGTTGGGTTCAAAAACACCAAATATTACGGAACCACCATTTTAACCAAAAAAATTACTGTGATTAAATGAAGAAGCATTCTTGTTTCTTCATTTAAATTTTATAATCTTCAAATATTGAATTTCTATTTTTAAGTGACCGTCCGGTTACTTTAACTTTATATATAACCTCTTACAACGCCATTAACACAAAAGTTAAAGAGGTGTAAAATTTGAAAAAAATTATCATTACTGCGTTAACTGTATTTTTAATGATTATATCAAGTTTAAGTTTCGTTTCAGCGGAATTTACAACCGAAGAAAATATGTTGAATACAACAAACCAATATGAAGAAGAAAATAGAATTGGTGAAGAAGTGAGATCAACCGCAAGCGGAAATTACAACATCACCTTCGATGACGGCTACAACGGCTATTGCATCAATCTTGGTGATGCATCAGCAGAATACAATGATTTATTCACCGTGCAGAACACTTCTCTAGCAGTGAACCATAAAACAGGAGAGCCGGTTGGAAACTACATCAAAACATACTTTGTGGAGTTCTACGATATTGCAGTTAAAGACAAATACAAAACCCAGGAGATAATCTGGGCTTTTACAGACGATTTTGCATTTTATGATCAGGACCTTTTAAATGAAATCAAGGAAAAATCACTTGAAAAAGTCATTCCCGATCATGGTGCAGTTAAAAGAATTAACAATAGCACCGAAGCAATATTTGACTTTGAAGTATTAGACTCCCACAAATACAGATACCAAAACTTCTTCGGATACAAAATCACATACACCACAATTAATGATGGAGCATTAGGAGAAAGCGAAGCTGAAAACACAACCATGATTGAAAATACAACAGAAAAAGAAAATGAAACAATTCTTGAAAATACAACAGAAAAAGAAAATGTGACAATACCTGAAAACAGTACCATAAAAGAAGAACAAAACATGACAAACATTACAGTGCCTGTGGATGAATCTGAAGATAAAATAATTCCATCATCCGAAAGTAAAAAAGAAATTAACCAGAATTTAGAAAAACACGTTACAGGCAATGAAATATATTTAATCGCATTGCTTTTAATCGTAGCATGCGGCACAATAATAAGATTAAAAAGAGATTAGATTATAATCTCTTAATCTATTTTTCTTATGTTTTCAAAAGCCTTTTGAACTTCAACTTCTTGGTTCATGTCTTCAATGGCTTTTGCAACCCTTTCCATATCGGCATGGGTTTCAGGATATTTTGGAACCGCACTGCATCCGCCGTCATCGATTTTGGATATATCGAATGTTCCTATCTGTTTGGCAATTGCAGTGATTTCCTCCTTGTCAAGACCAATCAACGGAGATAAAATCGGCACGTTAACGCCATATCTTGTTGCAAGGATGTTTGAGAGAGTTTGTGATGCAACTTGTCCCACACTGCTTCCGTCAACGATTGCATCTGCTCCCAATTTAACGGCAAGTTTTTCTGCTATCTTATACATTCCGGATTTACACAATACACAGGTCATTTTTTCGGGAGCCTTTGTTTTTGCAACAGTCAAGTATTCGCCATAATCGATTATGCGTTTTTTGATTGGTGTTCCCTTTGCATAAATGTTGAGCTGGTCTACCAGTGCATTGAAGTTTTCTGTAACTTTTGGCCCTGAAAACGGATCGTTGTTGCAGTGAAGCGCTATTACCTCACAGCCTCTTTTCATCATAAGGTATGCTGCAACGGGAGAGTCTATTCCGCTTGACAAAAGCACAATGACTTTTCCCTGAGTTCCTAACGGCAATCCTCCAGGCCCTCTGATTTTTTCATGGAAAATATAGGTATCGCCTTCTCTTACTTCAACAAATATTGTCAAATCAGGATTTGTCAAATCTACCGGCGCTAAAACAACGTTTCTTACAACCCCTCCACAGTGTGCTGCCATTTCCTGTGAGGTAAAGTCATGCTTTCCGACCCTGCGGCATTTGATTGCAAATCTTGTATCCTCATCCAGAACGCCCTCATCGATTAGTGATTGGGTGTATTCGGTTAAAGTTTCATCAATGTCTTCAAAAGTTGTTTTTGTTGATATTGCCGGTGAGTATGATACAACACCGAATACTCGGTTTAGCTTATTGACGCCGTCTTCGAAGTTTTCCGGTCTGACGTATATTCTTCCCTGATTTCTTTCCACATCGCATTCAAAAGTAGCTTTAATATTTTTAACTAGCTTTCTTTCAAAACGTGACCTTATCTTTGGACTTTTAATTCCAATTTCACCATATCTTGCAATAATTAAATCATAGTTCATTTAATCACCTATTTAAGTGCACGCTGAAAAAATTAGCAATCCCTTCTATACTAGTTAATATAACAGCAAGTATAATTTTACTTTTTTAGATTTTATAAATCTTGTTGTTATTTTGCACCGATAATCTCTCGCAGATATGGTATTCTGTTTAAAATTGCCATTATGAACCATGAAATTATAAGAGATCCTACAAAGAGCGTGACGATTAAAGCATTGTAAGGCAGAATATCGATTGTAAATGCCAATATGAAGTTTAAAATAACCATATGAATCAGGTAAATACCATAACTGTATTTTGCTATTGAAAATATTGCTTTTCTTACGATTCCGTCAGGATTTTTGAGGAAGTTTATGTTGATATAGGCGTTTTTAAAGAGTAAAAATATACCTGTAACTTCAATTGCTAAAAATATTGAGTATCTGTCAAAGACATACATCTCCGGCGGTGTTGAAAGCATGCCTGAAACGATAATGCAGGATAGAGCTCCAATCAGAATTAGCATAATGGCCGTTGAGGTTTTTGCAAATATCTTTCTTGGAGTGTGTCTTAAGTAATATCCTAAGACAACCATCCCGATTGCTCCTGAGACATATGATAATTTTACCGGAAACGCAATGAGCAATGTTCTGTCAAAGATGCAGGTAATCAGCCATAAAGCTAAAAACAGTTCAATTTCCTTAAAGTTGGTATTGCAGAGCCATCTGTTTAAAAACGGCATTACAAGATAGGTTCCTAAAATCATCCAGAAAAACCAGTATGGACCAAAACCCCAGTTTTTAGCCATGAATGAATTGTAAAGATAGGTTAGAAATGTCAATGGATCAAGTGAGGAGATAACCGCATTGGTGTTGAATACTGTTGCCACATTTGCATAATTTAGTGATGCATATATTACAATAATTGACAGCAGTGTTCCCCAAAATACAAAGGGAGCGGTAATTCTTGTCAGTCTCTTTTTTAAAAATGGACCAACTTCCCAGTCACGGCCAAGTGACAGTGCACCTGACAGCATCAAAAACAGGTCAACACCGCATCTGAAGCAGGTCTTTAGAATATCTATTGTAAGCCAGCTGACTGGAGAGGCAACAAGGAATTTGAAAAACTGTGGATCGTCGAGCCGGGTGCCTACATGAAATAAGATTACTGTTATAATTGCTAATGCTCTTAATGCGTCAAAATAAAAGATTCTTTTTGAACGTTTTACCGGTTCTTTCACTTCCATTGAATTTATTAATTGGTTCATTATTTAAATAGTTTCCTATAAAATGTTAACATTTTGGAATTATTTTGGCACAAATTTAAATAAAAATGTAATAGATTTAATATCAATGATGAGAATTAAAATTGAATAATGAACTAAAAAATAATTGAAAATTACAAATGAACTTTGAAAAAATAGGCTTGACGTCAAATAATTTTAAAAAAAGAGTGGAAAGATAGTTATAAAACTATCTTAATTTAATAAATCAACCGCAGTCTGGATAGCTTCGTCCATCTTGTCTGCGTTTTTACCTGCACCTTGCGCTAAAGTAAGACGGCCTCCACCGCCACCACCTAAAACGCCTGCAGCGGTTTTGATGATTTCGTTGATTTTAACGCCCGCATCGATTGCGGTCTGTGAAGCTGCCCCTACGATTTTACCGTCACTGTTTCCCATAATGACAACATCTGCCTTTCCGTTGTCTGTA
>JAFUCN010000081.1 GCA_017459665.1 Methanobrevibacter sp.
TAACTGTTTATGTCAGCACCAAATACAACAAATGAATGTCTGATTAAAACGAATGTTGCAAATATTAGTCTAAATAAATTTAAGGAATTGTTCCGATTATTTAATTCAAGAAACCTAATTCAAATCACCTACATATTATATTCAATACTCTGATTTATCCTCACATTTTGCAAGTATAATTTGAAAAGATGTTATATTCCTTATATTCTTATGTTTTTTAAAAATATATAAATTTTTAATGCAAACACTCCAAAACAATGAAACATGAAATTATCACCAAGCATAATCATCAAGTAACTCCATTCTTTCATCAAGCATTTTCCATCGTTGTTTTAATAATTTTAAGATTTTAATTAATTTTTGAAAAATAATCATCAAGCAATATTTCCATTATTCGTCAAGTTACGAACAACAATCAATTTCAATAAAGTGAATATATAAATTATAGAAAACCATAATTATAAACAATCATATAAGAGGGCAATTTATGTTTGATGCAAAATTTCAATATACCAACAAAATCATCAATAATTTGATGGAAATTTCTGCCATTAAAGAATTTATTTTAAATTCACAAATCATACCCTCCTATGACCTTTTACTGAAAAATAAGGCCATAATCACATCTTCATATAATTCAACATCCATTGAAGGAAATCCTTTGGATTTTAAGCAAGTAACAGAATTATTCAATTTAAAAGAAAACAACAATTTAAACTATTCCACTCTAAACAAATCCGAAATTGAAGTTTTGAATTATTTTAAAACCCTTGAAAATTTAGACAAATATGAAAAGATTGATGAAAAAACCATTTTGGACATTCACAAAAATATTACTGAAGGAACACTTAACGATTCCAGCATGGCCGGTAAATTTAGAGATTCCCCAGTTGTCATTGGCCATCTGAAAACAGGACAACTTAATTTTGTACCTCCAAGCCCTCTAAAAGTGCCTTATTTAATTAGAGAATTATTGGATTGGATAAACCTTCAAAATGATTTAAATCCAATTATTCTTGCAGGAATAATACATTACGAATTTGTTAGAATTCATCCTTTTGTAGACGGCAATGGCAGAACTGCAAGGGCATTATCGACTTTGATACTTCTTTTAAAAGATTTTGACATTAAAAGATACTTTTCACTTGATGAATACTACAATCAGGATAGAGAATCCTACTATGCTGCCCTACAATCTGCAGACAAAACACAGGATTTAACTGAATGGTTAGAATATTTTTCTACTGGATTTTTAGTTTCCCTATCCAATGTAAAAAATGATATTGTGGATATGTCTCATTTTGACAGTAAAATGAGTGAAAAAATCAAATTAAACGAAAATGAGATTAAAATATTGAGATTCATTGAAAAAAATAATTCCATAAAAAATAAGGAAATTCAGGATTTGCTTAACTTATCCCCTCAAGGATCTTATTCATATATTAAAAAACTAATTGAAAAAGGTTTGATTAAGTCTCAGGGAAAAGGCAGAAGCACTGTTTACATATTGAAATAAGAACATAACTAGTTAAAAATCATCCAGCGTTCTTACTATGCAAAAGATTCATCCTTGATTTATCATCAATCAATATATGCCCTATTCCTAGAACACATCATTTAACCATTTTTTTGATTACCAACTAAAAATTAAATCCTCAAATTGAATTATACAATGTAATTGCCTCATATTCTATATCAATGAAAATGTTTTATATGGCAAATAGATAACATTATCCTTTTTTTCAATATTATTTGTTGTGTTTGATATGATTATTCCATGAGTGGAGTTGTAACGACTTATAGCTTTTGTGATTTGTCGTTTTGTCTTATTCCCATGACCTACTTCAATAGGTATTGGATTTTCAAATCCTCTTCTAACTAAAAAGTCAACTCCATCTTTTAATGGATCAAAAAATATGTCAAAGTCAAAATACTCTTCATTGTTTTTCAAATTAAATAATCCTGACGCTACTAAATTTTCCAATAGAATTCCCTCATATTCATCTTGATTCATTGGAGAAAAACCCCAATTTGAATTTATAGCATGCCTTAAACTTGGAGTTGCAAAATAATATTGCCAAGACTTTTTAATTCTAGCATTCGGTCCTGAATATGGTTCATAATGGAATATCAAATGTGTTTTTTCTAATAGTCCTAAAATTGAATTGGCTGTACTTGGAGATGATTTTATCAAATCTGCTAATGTATTTTGGGATATTTCCCCAGGTACCTTTTGGGCTAATAATTTCAATAGCCTGTAAGCATAATCTTCACTATTTTGGTTGATATTTTGAAGTGTTTTTAAGTCTTTAGTAATAACACTGTCTATTGAATTAAGTAATTTTTTCTGACTAATCCTATAATTTTTATCATGCATAACAGAGGGGAATCCCCCATATCTAAAATAATTGCCCCATTCTTGTGAAGTATACTCTGCTAAATTCAATAATTCAGTGATTATTTCACTCTCTATTTTTTTTGAATTTGTAATTTCACCATCAAATATTAAATCAATGAGTTCTTTAGTTATATTCTTAGATTCATAATTGAATTTTAATTTTAAATGTTGAGAAAAATTTAAAGGATTTATAGGATATCGAAGCATTCTTCTTGCAGCTTCAGCATGATATTCCAAATTTATCGCTGAAGACCCAGTAAATATCATAAATATTCTTTTTGTCTTATCATAGATTATTTTACCAGACAGTGACCAGTTTTTATCAAAATGAGATTCATCAATTAATAGAAATAATTTTTCATCAATTGTCATCAGACTACTTTGGTGTATTTCACTTACAAATTGTTCAACTGTTTTTAGGATATCACACTTTATTATTTTGTTTAAAGTTTCGCAGGAAATATATAAAATCTGATTTGCAGGAATTTGTTTTTCTTTTAGCAGATAATCATATATTTGAAATAGCATAGTAGTCTTTCCAACACCCCTCAATCCAGGTAATACAATATATCTATTTATATTATCTCCATTTATAAAATCGTCCACATGTTCAATTATTATTTTAAAATCTGACCTGTAAGTGAATTTCTCATTTTTATAGCTAAGTTCTTCATTTAACATTGAAGGCATATTATTGATTTGATTTTGAATGTAATTATGCAATGTATTTTTATCTTCTGCATCCATACTAGTCACCATATTCTATATTGAACATAGTATTTAAATACTTATTCGTTTCAACGAATGATTATATATAAATGATTATATTTTATACAGTATAGATTCTTTGAAAAAGTATGAAATAATTACCTAAGACAACCTATTGGAATAACTTTAACACCATCTTTTCTGGTATATGCTATTTTTCCCCCAGTTAAAACCGCTAAAAAGGTAGGATTTCTGATTTCATCATTAGCTTCAATCAGTTTGTTTACTTTTAGTAGATTTTGGGCTCCTTCTTCAATTTTAGTTTTTCCCAATTTACATTCAATTAAAGCATATCTTCCATCATTGAGATGTACAACACAATCAACCTCAACATCCGAATTATCATGATAATATGATATTGAACCTCCCAATTTAGAAGTGTATACACTCAAATCACGAACACATAGGTTTTCAAAAATAAAACCAAAAGTTTTCAAACCGTCAATTGTATCGAAAGCTTCTGGACTCATGTTTAAAGCAGCTGCAGAAATTGAAGGGTCTATGAATACTTTTTTATTACCTGATCTCATGGATGATTTTGATCGGATATTTGGAGCCCACCCCCTTAAATCTTCAATGACAAACAAACGTTTCAAGGAATCAACATAAGAATAATAAGTGGGTTTGCTAATATCTCCAAAGTTTGCCGAAATATCTGCCATTATTGTAGTGTCCTTAGCTAAAGTGGAATTATTCCTTGCAATCGCTTTTAGGATAACCTTAACTCTATCAGGGTCACGTTTAACACCATCAACATTAGAAATTTCACTTTGACATATATTGTCCAAATAATTATACGCAATCAACAGTTTATCTTTGTCATTTTTTTTGTTTATGGAATCCGGCCATCCTCCACGACACGCTGCAAAAATCAAATCATTCATAGTTAAATCAGACTCAATTCCTTCAATATCAATATCTGGATTGTTAAACAATTCCTCAATAGAAATTTTACCGTTTGATTCTCCACTTTCATATAAGCTCATAGGCCTCATAAGTAGCCTATGTATCCTGCCAGTTCCTGAATGCATTATTTTAGACTCATCAACCACAGTAGATCCTGTTAAAATATATAATCCGCTTCCATGGAGTTCATCAACACTATTTCTAACGCCATCCCATAATATTGGTGCCATTTGCCATTCATCAATTAATCTAGGTTTCTCCCCTTCCAGTAATTTAGAAGGTCTGATATCCAACCACATTTGATATTCTTCTTGTCTATCAATATCCTGAAGTTTTAAAACGCTTTTAGCACATTGTTCAGCAGTGGTTGTTTTACCACACCATTTAGGACCAACAATAAGCACTGCACCAATAACATTCATCCATTGCTCTAATTCATCATCCAAATACCTCGCCATATATTCCATAGAAGAACACCATTTAACTATTTTTTGATAATATATTTAACTATTTTTTGATAATATATTTAACTATTTTTTGATAATATATTTAACTATTTTTTGATAATATATTTAACTATTTTTTGATAATATATTTAACTATTTTTTAAGGAACATACTAGAAATATTTTTACGTTTTTAGCATATAACTAAATTTTCATTTAATTTAAACCATCAAACTTTATATAAGTTGGTTTTTTGAGGTAAATTTTACGAAATGAAAACAATTTATCAGGATTAATATTTGAAATTTTTAATTTCAATCTCAAACATTATATAACACTAATTATAAAAATTATATGGGTTAACCCAAGGAGTTAAAAAAATGAGATGTGTTGGTACTGTAGTACGTGGTATAAGAACACCAATTATTAAGGAAAATGATGATTTGGCAACTATCGTTGTGGACTCATTAATGGCTGCAAAGGAAAGTGAAGGATTCGAATTCAAAGATAAAGACATCGTAGCAATTACAGAAGCTGTCGTAGGTATTTCAGAAGGAAATTACGTAACTGTTGACGATGTGGCAGAAGACGTTCAAAACAAATTCCCATCCAAAGAGATTGGAGTTGTAAATCCGATTTTAAGTAGGAACAGATTCTCCATTATCCTAAAAGGTATTGCAAGAGGAATGGATAAGATTACTCTTTTAACCAGTTTTCCTGCTGATGAAGTTGGAAACGGCATTATGGATGAAGACATTTTAGAGGAAAGTGAATATCATCTTGGAAGCGTTATTTCAGAAGATGAATACACAAAAACTTTCGGATCATGGCTGCATCCGTTTACTGGAATTAACATGATTGACTTTTACAGGGAATTAATAGAAAGTGAAGACTGTGAAGTTGAATTCGTGCTTTCAAACGATATCAAAACAATTCTTGATTACAGCAAAGACGTTTTAACATGTGATATCCACACAAGAGAAAAATCCACAAAATTACTTAAAAGTTTAGGAGCAAACGTTTACGGCTTGCACCAGGTTTTAACCGAGCCTATAAACGGTTCAGGTTTCAATCCATACTACGGACTTTTAGGTTCAAACAAGGCAACTGAAGAAAGGTTAAAACTCTTCCCGAAAACAGGTGACAAGTTAGTCAAAGAAGTTCAAAAAAGACTAATTGAAAAAACCGGAAAACAGATTGAAGTTATGGTTTACGGTGACGGAGCATTTAAAGACCCTGTTGGAAAAATCTGGGAACTGGCTGATCCTGTAGTTTCACCAGCACATACTGACGGTCTTGTAGGATATCCAAACGAAATCAAATTGAAATATGTTTCAGACAACAAATTCGCTGATTTGAAAGGCGATGAGTTAAAAGAAGCTATCAAAGAAGAAATCAAAACTAAAGATGAAAACTTAACCGGTCAGATGATTACAGAAGGAACCACTCCAAGAGTACTCACTGATTTAATCGGTTCACTTTGTGATTTGACAAGCGGTTCCGGAGATAAGGGAACACCAGTCATTTTCATCCAAGGATATTTCGACAATTTAGCATGCGACTAAATTTCGAAACCCTTTTTTTTACTTTTTAAATCTAAACCTATTTAACCACCGCCACCCAATGTAATACAATGTCAGATAATAATGAATGGGGCAGTAACCTTTCGTTTATACTTGCGATGATTGGTTCTGCAGTAGGTCTCGGTAACATTTGGAGATATCCTTATGTTTTATATTCTAACGGTGGTGGAGCTTTTTACATACCCTATCTTGTTGCAATTTTGATAATGGGAATTCCATTTTTGATTTTGGAGTATGGTGTGGGTTATAATTTCAAATCCTCTTTTGCAAAGGCAATTACAAAGATAAACTCAAAATACGAGTATCTCGGATGGTTTTTGCCTGTGCAGTATTCATGATTATGATATACTACTCAGCAATCTTGGGCTGGGACGGAATATATATCATTTTAAGTTTCTTTAAGGGTTGGGGAGCAGACCCGAACACTTTCTTTACAACAACTCTTCTGCAATCCTCAGAAACAATTTCAGGAATAACCACATTCATTCCACTGATTGCAATAGCTATGCTTTTAGGATGGGTTTTAATATGGTTCATTTCACACAAGGACCTTGAAAAGGGACTTGGTAAAGTTTCAAAACTTCTAGTACCTCTTCTATTCATTATTATGATATTCATTGTGGCATTTTCACTTACTTTGCCTGGAGCATCAATCGGACTTGCCGAGCTTTTCAGCCCCGACTGGTCACTTCTGGGCAATTTCAACATTTGGATGGCTGCATTCGGACAAATCATCTTCTCACTAAGTCTGGGCATGTCAATAGCTTTTACATATGCAAGCTATACCAAAAACGATGCGGATTTGATTACAAATACAATTTCAATTGCCGTTGCAAACTGTGCCTTTGAAAACTTCGCAGCTTTAGGCGTGTTCTCCATTTTAGGCTATATGTCACTTCAGTCAGCAACACCTGTAGCTGAACTTGTAACACAGGGAACAGGCCTTGTATTTATCGCATATCCTACAGTATTTAACGTTTTAGGAACCTGGGCTTATGTAATAGGACCTGCATTTTTCCTAACAGTTTATCTTGCAGGCCTTACAAGTATCCTATCAACTGTTGAACCTCTTTCATTTTCAATTCAAAACAAGTTCAACCTTACAAGGTCAAAAACAATGACAATATTATGCGTTATCGGTGCAGTAATATCCATGATGTATGCAACCGCATTTGGAGGATATCTTTTAGGCGTTGTGGACACCTTCATCAACCAGATTGCGATTCTAATAGCCATTGTTGGTGAGTGTATAGTATTTGCATGGATATTTAAAGCTGAAAAACTGATTGACTTTTTAAATAAAAGAAGCAAATCAATCAAAATCGGCAAATGGTGGCTGGTAATCGTAAAATACATCCTTCCGATTTTCATTACAATCGTGTGGATTGGCGGAATGATTGATGTGGTAAACAACGGTTCTCCTGAACAGTTAATATTTACAATAATCACCGCAGCAGTGCTTTTAATTGCAACTTTGATATTGACACTTGCTCCGGCCAAAAACAAGGACTGGACAAAAGCGGACGAAAGGGTTTAGGTGAAAAACTTATCTAAACTTTCAATTTCCTTTTTTTCCAAACTAACAGTCAAAATGCCGTCATTATCCTCATAAATCCTTTGCCATTTATAGCTGTGGCTAGCTGAACTGCTTACGTCTTCTGAGCAGTAGACTCCAACCAGCAATCCCAAAACAGCCAGGAAAAATATCAGAAGTATTGTGGCATTTTTCATGTTCATAGATAATACTTAAACTTTCAAGCATATAAATTCAATCGAAACATATTTATAACCTTTTCTCCAAATAAATTATGAAAGTTTGAGAGGTGAAAAATATGAAAAGCGTTATTTTATTTCTATTAGGCGTTATTGTGGCGCTGATTGTTGTTGGTGGCGCAGTTGGATATACCTACATGCAGGAAATGTCAGATGATGCAGACACTTCCACAGAAGACAATGTAAATAATGTAGTTGCTTCTAAAGTAAGCGATGATGATTCAAACACCGAAGATGACGGAGATGATATTGTGAGTGAAGAAGTCAAATTCAATGCTCAGGAAGGAGAAGGATACTATCGTGAAGTAACATACAAGGACGGAGGATTCCGCCAGTATGATGTCGATACCGGCAAGCTAATCGGTTCTTCTTATGACTCCGATCAAAAATACCTCCCGAGCATGGAATGATTATATGATTTTGAAAGACATTTTAAATCATTTTGAAATTGACGTGAACCTACCAGATTATCTTTTGGATGAATCCTTCAACAAGGTTTTTCTTGATGGAGATTTGTCTAAAAAAGATAATCTCTACAAGATAACCATCAAAACACGTCAGGACGTAACACACAACATGTTTATCAGACCCGACGATGAATATCCGATAGCTATAATGTCCGAACTTCCAAACGGACGATTAAACGGAATGAAATTCGGCCAGATAAAAGGCAATGTTGAATATATTAACGAAATACCTGATTTCTAGAAAAAAATTATAAATATAACTTTCAAGTTACTACTTTTATGAACAGAAAAATAATAATTACACTTATTGCAATTGTCGTAATAATAGGAATAGGTGCTTTTGTATTTTCAAATACTTCATCTGGTGACACTTTTAGTATTGATGCAAATGCACTTGAAGATAGAGGGGTCCTTGTTGTGGACTCCGAAAGCTTAGATGAAAGTAAAGGATTGTATCACACAGAAACTGGCGATGAAAATGCAGTTTTAGTTGAAAATGCAGGTATTTTAAAACTTGCAGACTCTTTAATAAATAAAACAGGCGATACACAGACCACAGGAGATGACGCTGACTTTTATGGTGTAAACTCCGCAGTTTTAGTAAATTCAGACGGTCAGGCCGAAATAACAAACGTTGAAATCGAAACAAACTCCAAAGGATCAAATGGTATTTTTGTAACCAACGGTGCATCTTCAGGCGATTCTGCTCAAGGTGGTGCTCCAGATGCAGGCGGGCAAGCTCCAGACAGTCAAGGTTCAAGCGAATCTGCATCAGGTTCAGCAGAAGCAACCATCAAAAACGTTAAAATCACAACACATTCAGACAAATCAAGAGGTCTTGACGCAACCTATGCCGGTAAAATAACTGCTGAAAATGTTATCATCAATACCGACGGTCAAAGCTGTGCTGCTCTTGCAACCGACCGTGGTGAAGGCGAAGTTAGCGTTACAAACTCAGAAATCAACACTGGTGTAAGCAAACAGAGCGGCAGAGGCTCACCTTTAATCTATTCAACCGGTGAAATTACTGTTGAAAACACCAAAGGTACAGCATACGTTTCACAGATTGCATGTATTGAAGGCAAAAACTCAATCAGTCTTTCAAACTGTGACTTGACAGGTTACGGCGAAGGTAACCGTCAGGATGGTTCTGAATATGTCGATTTAGGTGGAGTGTTCATCTATCAGAGCATGAGTGGAGACGCTGATGTTGGAACTTCAACATTCAATGCAACAAACTCCAACTTGAAAATAGCTGAAGACTCTTCAGTTTACTCTGAAGCTCCGATGTTCCACATTACAAATACAGCATGCGTAATCAATTTGGAAAACACTGCTCTTAGCTTTGGAAGCAATATCTTTTTAGAAGCTTCCGGCCAAAATCAATGGGGAACAACCGGCTCCAATGGAGGAAGTGTGGAGCTAAACACCAACAATGAAGACATTAACGGCAATGTTATTGTTGATTCAATAAGTTCACTAACATGGAACATGCAAAACACCAAATTCAGCGGTGCAATAAACTCAACCGGCACAACTGATGTCGTTATTGACAGCGGTTCAACCTGGACATTGACTGGTGACAGCAACGTTTCATCACTTGAATTGAACGGAAATATCGAATATGGTGATTATACTTTAACTGTTGATGGTGTAAGTTACTCTGCTTCAAATCCATA
>JAFUCN010000082.1 GCA_017459665.1 Methanobrevibacter sp.
AAAAAATCCTGATACTTCAATTTCCATGACTGCACACTCACCGATTGCAGTTATCGCAGACTCAGAAGTACTGGCACAGTCCCCATTTAGATTATTGGCTGCAGGTTGTGCTGATTTGATTGCAAACTTTACAGCAATCAAGGATTGGGAACTGGCACACAGACTTAAAAACGAATCATTTTCAGAATCAGCAGCGGCGCTGTCAATAATGTCTGCCCATCTGATTACTGATAATATCGCCAATATCAAACCGAATCTTGAGCCAAGTGCAAGAATAGTCATGAAATCACTGTTCAGTGGAGGAATGGCTATAAGCATTGCAGGTTCAAGTCGTCCGGCAAGCGGATCTGAACATCTGTTCTCACATGCATTGGATAAGATATTGGATAAGCCTGCTTTACATGGTGAACAGTGTGGTGTCGGAACAATAATGATGATGTATCTTCACGGCGGAAACTGGAAAGCAATAAGGGACGCCCTTAAGGCAGTTCAGGCTCCAACAACTGCTAAAGAGCTGAATATTGCAGATGAAGATATTATTGATGCACTTGTGATGGCTCATGAAATCAGGCCTGAAAGATATACCATTTTAGGTGATAACGGCATTTCAAAAGAGGCAGCATATGAACTTGCCCATAAAACAGAGGTGATTTAGATGATAACATTAATTGGTAAGGATTTGGCAAAGGAAGGTCAGGAATTCGTATTTTTAGGACCTGCCGACGAATGTGAAAAATGCAGATTCAAATCATCCTGTGTTGGAAATTTGGAGCAAAACAGAAAGTATGTTGTCACCGGCGTTAAGGACAATGAACAAAAATGCCCGATTCATGCAGAAGAAATAGTCATTCCCGTAGAAGTTGACAGGGCCAAAATAGATGTACTTACAACTTCAAAAAATATTTTTGAAGGATCAACATTCACATTCAATGCTCCAGATTGCGATGAAGCATGTGATTTTCATGACTTGTGTTTCCCTGATGGGTTAATAGAAAATGATAAGTGTATTGTTTTGGAAAACAATGGAAAACATAAGGAAACTTGTAAAAAAGGTTTAAAACTCAATAAACTTACTTTAGGATTTGTGATATAGATGAAAAATGCTAGCAGTAATGATTCTAGTAAAAAAAATGCAGGCTATAAAGCTGCCGAATATGTGGAAGATGGAATGGTTTTAGGACTTGGAACAGGTTCAACAACACATTACTTCATTGAAAAAGTTGGTATGAGAATAAAAGATGAAGGAATAAGCGTTATGGGCATTCCAACATCATTCCAGTCACTGTTAATTGCAAAACAGTGGAACATTCCGATAACTACTTTAGAAGAGCATGACATTGACCTGTCCGTTGACGGAGCAGATGAAGTTGATGGCGATTTCAATCTGATTAAAGGTGGTGGGGCAGCTCATACAAAAGAAAAGATAGTTGACTATGCCGCTAAAGAGTTTATAGTTATTGTGGATGAGTCAAAATGTGTGGATGCCTTAGGTAATTTCCCAGTACCTGTTGAAGTATTGCCGGATGCATCAAGAGTTGTCATCCAGGCACTTGAAGATATGGGAGCAACATGCGAAATAAGAATGGCTCAAAGAAAGGACGGTCCTGTAATAACAGACAACGGCAACTTTGTAATTGATGCTAAATTTTCTGAAATAGAATCTCCTGCTCACTTGGAAATTGACTTGAACTCAATTCCAGGTGTTGTTGAAAATGGAATCTTTTCACAGATGGTAGACAAGGTAATTGTGGGAACTCCTGAAGGAACCAAAGAATTATAGGTGATAATATGCCGTTTGGTGGTAATGGGATGCCATTTCCTGATTTAAGAGATATTTTATATAAGGTAGCTATCTTATTTGGAATTTTAATAGTAATTTATGGTATTTTGTGGTTGCTTGTAACTTTAGGTGTGATTCCAGCATTGGTTGCAGCAGTATTTCCGCAAATAGTTCTGATTTTAGTTGGAATCTTTATAATATATGTTGCTTACAGTCGTAGGAACATGTATTAAACTTTTTATTTTTTTGTTTTAAAAAAAGAAAATGAAAAGAGATTAGTTAAAATCTCTTATCTTTTTGATACAATTGTTACTTTTTTACTGGTTGCTTTGTAGTATTTGGTTGCAGCAAATTTGATAGAAGTTTTGAAAGTACCTCTTTTAGTTAATTTGTTAACTTTAATTGTAGCTTTACCTTTAGAGTTGGTAGTAGCTTTATATGTTTTACCTTTAACTTTGAGGGTTACTTTAGCGTTTTTAATTGCTTGACCAGATTTGGATTTCAAGGTAACACTGATTTTTTTGTTTTTAGTGCTTACTTTGAAGGTAAATTTAGATTTAGAAGTAATTTTACTTGCTTCTTTATCAACTTTGATGGTTGCAGTTTGAGTAGCTGCTTTGTATTGATCATCACCAGCGAAGTTAATTGTTGCTTGATAGGTATTTGGAGCTAAATTAGCTAAAGCTAATGTAACTTGACCTTTATCGTCGGTAACTTCATTGTAAGTTTGATTATTGATTGTAATAACAACGCTTTGGCTTCCTAATGCATTTCCATTTTCATCATTTAAAGTAAGAACTAAGTTATTAGCAACATTATATGTTTTTGTAACATTTGCTGCAGTAATAGTAGTAGTTTCTTTATCTGAGTAAGTTCCCATTACATTATCAGCGCTTTGGTATTTGTTGTCAGCTCTTGCAAGGTAGGTTACAAAAGTAGGTGGGAATGGTAAGGAGTCTAAACTGTATGAATTTTCACCAACAGTTACGTTGTAGTATCCTCCACCCATTAAAATACCGATTCTGCTTCCGGTAATGGTGTTGTTGAAGATTGCTTCGTTACCTGATCCATATGCAGTAATTCCACTGATTTTAGAATTAGAAACAGTGTTGTTGTAAACTTTGTGTCCTTGTGAGTGCATTAAGTAAATACCTTCTTTAGAACCGGAAATTGTGTTGAATGCAATAGTTACGCTAGGTCCAGTTCCGTGTCTGGTGTCAATACCGTGATTTACAGCATTGGTAACAGTATTTTCTACAATAATAGCTCTAGGAGAACCGAAGTTCATAATACCGGTAGTGTAAACATCGTGAACGGTGTTTTTACTGATGATACTGTCTGAAGAGTATTGTTCGTAAATACCCCAGGAAGCACCGGTTACGTCACAGCCGGTAATTGTTAAGTTTTTATTAGCATCTGCATAAATGCCGATTGTTTTGTACTCGATTGTATTAGCAGTTGCAGTAATGTATGAGGAATATTTTCCAACAATATTCAAATCACTTACAACAGCACCAGTTGTATTTAAGATGTATAATACAGCATTGTAACCTTCTGCATATCCTCCATCAGCTGTAGCTGCTTTTACTTTTTCAGGAACGTTGCTTAAGAATAGTGTTCCGTTTGTGTAGTTAGATACAGTACATCCAATTAATGTTGCATTGTTTCCGAAGATTTTAATGTTTTTATCAGTGTAAATGCAAATATCATTATAAACTGCATTTTTAGCAAATATTATTGAATCTCCATCTTTCATTGCATCAAGCATAGTTTGAATTTCAGTATTGGAGTATACTTCAGGTACATCAAATGTAGTGCCTGTTTTCTTTAAAATATTATCATAATCAATAGTAATTTCTGCAGGAGCATCAATTCCAGTGTATGCAACATAGTTAGGTGAGTAAGTTGACCTATCACTGAATGTACCCATTATATTTGTTGGAGATTGGTAATCAACTTTTGCTTCAGCAACATAGTATACGAATGTTGGTGGGAATGGTAAGTTATCTAAAGCGAAAGTGTTTTCACCAATGGTAATTTTAGAGTATCCTCCACCTAATAATACACCAATTCTTGATTTTTGCATTTTGTTTCCAACAAGATTGATGTTAGCTGATCCATAACATGAAATGGAACTGATGATACAGTTTACTAAAGTGTTGTTTGCTGCAGTGTGTCCTTGTGAGTGCATTAAGTAAATACCTTCTTTAGAACCTGTAATTGTATTGTTAATAACTTGTACATTAGGTCCGGTTCCGTGTCTTACATCAATACCGTGGTTTGCAGCATTGGTGATTTTATTGTTTTCGATTACAGTTCTTGCAGATCCGAAGTTTAAAATTCCAGTAACTGCTTGGTTTTGGATGGTGTTTGCGGATATGATTCCGTCTTTACAGTATTGTAAGTATAATCCCCATGATGAACCGTCAAGGGTGTTTCCTGTAAAAGTTAAATTGTCGGAATATGTTGCATATACTAATGCATTTGAATAAGTTGCAGAGCTGTTTGCTCCTCCCACAATAGTTAATCCGTTAATTGTAACACCAGTAGTTTTAACAACGTATAATACTGCTAAGTTTCCGATAGCGTATCCGCCATCTGCAGTAGCATTTGTAATAATTTCAGGAGTGGTGTTTTTTGAAGGGTTGTCGTAACCGATTAATTTTGCACCATTTCCGTTAATTGTAATGTTTTTGTTAACATAGATACAAATGTCTTTATATTCACCAGCTTCGAAGTTAACAGTATCTCCATCGCTTAAATTATTAAGTTTTTCTTGGATTGTAGCACTGGAAGAACCAGCAGCAATAGTCACTGTTGTTGGAGTGCTAACTTCATCAGCTTGAATAATTTCTGCTGCGTCATCAGTTCCTTGTAATGTTGCATCTTCTGCTGATACAGCGCTTGCACTTAAAATTACAATAAAAACTAATAAAACAGCCATTATAAAGCTTTTATTATTCATTTTTTCACTCATTTTAATTAATTACGTAATTGCTTAAAATTTATAAAATTTAAAAAATCATCGATAAGCAACTATTACTATATTGTATTTTTATGATATTTATAGTTAAAATCTTTAATTTTTACATATAACAATGTTATGAATATTTATAGCACTATTAATTCGATAAAAATCCTTATTTCAATAAAGTTTATATATCAATTTGAGATAATATATAATACAATAATCAATATTGATATTAGAGTATTTCGTTGATTTTAAAAAGCAAAATTGACGTTATTTGTCATAAATTCTTTTCAATAAGTAATTTATTTCACATGACTTTTGGTTATTTTATGTAAATTATAAATTGTTTAAAGATATTTTATTGATTATAACATAATAGGGGAGAGAATATGAATAAAAAAATTCTGAATGTTTTGTTCATATGTCTAATTGGTTTATTCCTTATATCAGCAGTTAATGCAACTGATGATTTACAAAATAATGTGATTGCTTCAAACAGCACTGTTTATCAAATCACTTCGGATTTATCGAATGATAATATTCAGGCAATGTTTGATAATGCTAGTGATGGGGATACTTTTGAATTTACAGATAATGAGTATAAGGACATTTCTTTGATTGTAGATAAGAAATTAAATATAGTTTCCAAAAATTCAGCTGTGCATACATTTAGTCAATTAAGCTCTAAAGCAAAAACTTTAGGAATAACTGATACTTTCGGATTTTACTTTACTTCAAACAGTTGTGGAAGTGCACTATCAGGACTCAAAATCATAGTTACTGATAGTGATTATGGAATCATTGTTGATTCTTCAGATGACACTACCATTAAAAATACTGTAGTTACTGGTGGAGTTAATGGCATTTTGGTAAAAAATGCTGATGGAGTCAATATATTAAGTAATAATATCTCCAAAGCCCAATCCAACGGACTTCAGCTTCAGGATGTTAAAAATTCGGTAATATCTAAAAATATAATATCCTACAATGTAAGGTCAGGAATTGAAACTTCCAACAGTTACTATTGTAATATAACTAACAATACAGTTCATCACAATAGTTTTAATGGAATTTCAATGTACAATATTTCATCTGGAAACATGATTAAGTACAATGAGGCTTATGAAAATCCTAATGGTATTTTCATTGACTCACAATCAACCAATGATGTTATAAATGCAAATACATTCACATATAATCGTCGTGACACTGATTATGAATTAGGAGCATTTGAAAGTGGAAATGGATTGCTCTTCGGTATTGACTTTAAAACATCAAAAGAGGGTAGTTCTTCAAGACTGGAAGTTAAATATAATGTTCTGGCTCATAATGAAGGTTATCAAGCTAAAAACAATCCAGATTTGCCAGTATTTAAATTGGGGGATAACTGGTTTGATTCTACTGATGATGAAAATACATTTGTCTGCCCTATGCTTTTAGCAGGAATCATGAAACTGAATACATTTTCCGTTAAAAACGGAATAGGTCTTCAGATGTATGACACTTCAGGAAATCCAGTTCAGGAGTTTGGAACATTCGATACAACTGTTAATGTTGATGGAAACCAGTACACAGCAAAATTTGTAAACGGTAAAGCCACAATAGATGCAAACTTGGACCAGGATAAGGAATATGACATCGAAGTTATGGTAGGTGGCCAGCCGGTAAACTATAAATACAAAGCTGCAACTGGTGAAAAGGATGATAATCAGGACTCTCAGACATCAAATACTGATGGAGAAAGAGGTTCATCCGGAACTAATTCACAAACTTCAACTGATGCTACTAATGGAGCATCCAAAGGCAATGGAAACCTGCAAAATGGAACTTCCAATAGTGCACACTACTCCAGCAATGAAAATTCAGGAGTTTTCGGAACAAATGCATCTGGAAACTATCAGGATTCATCAGACAATGGTCAGGATGCAAAGACCAATGGTGATGAAAGCGCCGGAGATGCAAGCGATGGTGAAGTATCTGAAGAAGGTAAAGCATATGAAGTTGTACCTGAAAGTAAAATTTCAAAAGAAATCACTGATACCTCAGGACTTGTAGTATTAAGTATTGTCTCATTATTGGGATGCCTTATTTACGGTTACTGGCGTAGAGCAGATTTCGATTAAAATTTTTCTCTTTTTTTCTTTTATTTATTAACTAGTTTTTACAAATTAATCATTGATGACAGTAAAATCTAATTCTTTAAAAATCAATACAAACAAAAACTTTGAAATCATTGACATCACTTCACAAATCAACGATTTAATCGATATTGATGAAGGTATCATTTCTATTTTTTCAAAACATTCCACTTCAGCCATTGTTGTCAATGAAAACGAATCAGGACTTTTAAATGATTTGGAATTCATGCTAAACAATTTGATTTCAGACAAATTCAGCTATCAGCATGATAGGATTGACAATAATGCAAAGTCCCACTTGAAGTCATTTTTACTATCATCAAGTGAATCATTACCTGTTAAAAACAGAAAATTGGATCTGGGCACCTGGCAATCAGTGTTTTTTGTTGAATTAGATGGACCAAGAGCTAAAAGAACAGTAACTTTGACAATGGTTGGTGAATAATTGAGGCGATGGACAATAATTCTGGTGGCTTTTATAATTATTTTGTTTATATTGATACTTATTTTCAATAATTATGATGCATCTCCACAGATGAGCAACTACTCACAGATGGAAATACAAATGAGAAAATTGTGGTATTAGAATTCACTTATTAGCGAATTCTATTTCAAAAGCAATTACGGGATACTCTAGGGTAAAGTTGGTTATCACTTCAGGTGAAACCTCACCGAAGAATCCTTTAACTGTACCGACGCTTGACTCACCGGTCACGTCAGCTACCCTTCCAGCAATGAATGTTTCGTTTTCACTGTCGGTTATCTCCATTGAGTAACCTAAACTGGATAAAACAATTGTAACGACAGATTTTATTTCGGTAAAGTTAGCTGTGGAGTGACATATCAATGCAGCCAGTTTTTTAGAAGCAACTGTCTTGTTTTCTCTTGAATCATCAAGGTATAACACATCTCCGATTTCAAATATCTTTTGAGGTAAATCCTCGTGCTTGTTGTCTTCTAAAAATTCCATTAGGCTATTAATCAGACTTGTTCTAATCATGGTTCTGTCAATTGTGATAGGTCTTGCGACTTGAACGTGAGGCTTTTCTTTCTGGTTCATTTTCACGTAGTGTGCATCTTCACTTGTAAGCATCAGGCTCATGATTTCCTGGAATCCTAATCCAACCATGACTTCACGGATGGTGCTTTCAGCCTTAAACCAGTCATTTTCATAAGCTACTGTATTGATGTCTGGAAGTTCTGCTACAACATCGTTGATGTGGTATTGCACCGCAATATTTTCAACGATGTCCACTTCGTGGAGGATATCCACTCTGTATGATGGAATTATTGCCTTTAATTCATTGTCGTTTAGGATTTCTGCATCAAAACGTGCTTTTAATAGCAATTCTTTGATGTCTTCAGCAGTAAGGCTTGTTCCACCAATCAGTTCGTTGGCAGTATCTACATGAACGTTCATTTCCTGAGGAGTCAAATCAGGACTAATTATGGTCTTGTCAGAGTATTTGACTTCCATGCTTTTGATTTGGCCTCCAACTTCAGCAAATGAAGAGCAGATAATATTTAATGCCTGATTGACAGCCCTTTCATCAGTACCGGTCACGTCAACAATGATATTTGTAGTGTCTTCTTTAATCTTGGTTAACTCTCCGTTAATGATTGGAGGCATGGATAAGACATTGTCGTCTTTATCTAGAATTAATGGATATTTGTCAAAGTCTTCAATCAAGTGAGCATAATCTTTTCCTTTGTCATGTTCGGTTAGGATTTCATCTGGAGTCATTGGAGTATCTTTTTCTAAAGCAACGAATGCGTTTGCATCTTTTGGTGTTGCAATATATTTATATGGAGCATTAACGACATCTGCATTGTGAATACCGATAGCCACTTTTTTCCTGTCCCTTCCGATTACCCAGTGAAGGTTTTCCTGGAAATCCATAATGTATTTGAGCTTATCGCCGGTAAAGTCAACATTGTCAATTTTTGCAAAAGCAATGTAAGGTCTTATTTCTGCAACATCATCTTCAACGATAACCTCTTCACCGGAGGGAATTACCTTATAATCAGGAAAACCAGTTTCCTGGCCAATGAATCCTTTAAAAGATCTAGCTACTCCTTCAACAGACAGGTTGTCCGGTCTGTTTGGGAAGAATTCCACTTTGATTTCCTCATCGTCAAAGTCTTCAATGTCGCTGGACATCATAGGTAAAGTGTCTATTAATTCGTCTTTGTCCATATCTATTCCTAAATCTTTTAAATCCTGATACTTGAATGTAATAACTGGCATTTAATAACTCCATTAATTTTTAAAATCCATATATTAAAATGAAAAATAGAGATTCAATTACAAAGTGAAGAGCTCTATGTTCTAATTCACCCATATCACGTATCAATACGGTGTGGGCCACATCAATTACAAAGTGAATAAGTCCTGCTAAAATTCCAATGGTCGGATTTAAGAAAACAACTGATAACACTACCATATGGAATATTGCTTCCATAAT
Source organism: Methanobrevibacter sp. (assembly GCA_017459665.1). Lineage (GTDB taxonomy): Archaea > Methanobacteriota > Methanobacteria > Methanobacteriales > Methanobacteriaceae > Methanocatella. Next base: position 9,355 of record JAFUCN010000082.1, read on the forward strand.
CTCATGAATAACCCATGTCTGCCAATTTGAATGGGTTGTTTGGAAAATTAAACCACCTAACACGATGTAAAAGTTATTGAAAACCTTCCACATGAGTGTGGTGTGTAATACATCGCTTATAGCTAGTACGACAGCAACATAAAACCATAATAATTCCATTTTTAACAGTCCTCTTTTTGATTGATAATATTATTATTTTGAATATTTAATATAATATATTTATCTATATTAATATTCTTTACTTAATATTTTTAAATAATAACCAACATAATTAATAATATTATTTTTACTTTACTAATTAGGAGAAAATATATGTCAAATAAAGAGATTCCTAAAGACTATGATTTTAAAAAAGAAAAAGAATGGGAGGAAAAATGGGAAGATGAAAAAATCTACAAGTACATTGGAGATGGTTCTCGTCCTAGATATATTATTGATACTCCTCCACCATACCCAACAGGTTCTATTCACTTAGGACACGTATTGAATTGGGTTTACATTGATATGAACGCAAGATACAGAAGACAGAAAGGCAATGACGTGTTGTTTACACAAGGATGGGATTGTCACGGTCTTCCGACTGAAGTAAAAGTTGAAGAAACTCATGGAATCAAGAAAAATGATGTTTCAAGAGCTAAATTCAGAGAGTATTGTGTTGATTTAACTACTGATAACATTGCAAAAATGAAATCACAGATGAGGGCAATGGGTTATTCACAGGACTGGACTCGTGAATTTGTAACCATGACTCCCGAATACATGAGAAAAACCCAGTATTCATTTTTAAAAATGTATGAAGAAGGACTTATTTATCAGGGAAAACACCCTGTAAACTGGTGTCCTCGCTGTCAGACAGCTATTGCTTTTGCAGAAGTTGAATATTCAGATAACACTACATTTTTAAACTATGTTAACTTCCCTCCAGCAGTTGAAGATTCATATGAAGATATCGCATCATCACAGCAATCCGGCAAACAGGCTGACCCTAAAGATGAGGGTATTCTTATTGCAACTACCCGTCCTGAGCTCATGTCTGCCTGTGTGGCTGTTGTAATTCACCCTGAAGATGAAAGATACACTCACCTTTTAGGTAAATATGTTGAAGTGCCTCTGTCACATCAAAAGGTTAAAATCATTGCAGATGAAGAGGTTGACCCGGAATTCGGTACTGGTGCAGTAATGATTTGTACCTTCGGGGATAAAACCGACGTAAGCTGGGTTCAAAAATACAACCTTGAAGTCATTGATGTAATGGATGATTCCGGTATATTGACAAGTGCTGCCGGAAGATATGAAGGAATGGACTTGCAAAGCTGTAAAAAGCAGACAATTGAAGATTTGGATGCTGAAGGCTACTTGTTAAAACAGGAAGAGGTTGACCAGAATGTAGGTCAGTGTTGGAGATGTAAAACCCCTGTTGAAATTCTTCTAAAAGAACAATGGTTTGTAGCTGTAAGAGATTTAATCGAAAAGACCAAAACTGCAGCAGACGAAATGAGATGGGTGCCGGAACACATGAAATCCCGGATGGTTAACTGGGCGGATTCCATGGAATGGGACTGGTGTATCTCAAGACAAAGAATATTTGCAACTCCAATTCCTGTATGGTACTGTAAAGATTGTGGAAAAGTCATTTTGCCTGACGTGGAAGACTTGCCAATAGATCCAACAGTAGACAAACCTAAACATGCCTGCGAATGTGGCTGTGAAGAATTTATTCCTGAAGTTGATGTATTGGACACTTGGATGGATTCATCAATTTCACCATTATCTATTGCGGGATGGCCTGATGAAGATTACGTAAATCATTTCCCATCAAATATCCGTCCTCAAGGACACGATATCATCCGTACATGGGCATTCTATACCACTTTAAGGTGTATTGCACTTACAGGTCAAAAACCGTTTGATGATATTGTAATCAATGGTATGGTATTTGGTGAAGATGGAAACAAAATGTCCAAATCAAGACCTGAGTTTGTAGTAGGTCCTGAAGAGGTTATTGAAAAGTATGGTGCCGATTCACTTAGGACTTGGGCTGCAAACAGTGTACCTGGATCTGATGTAATATTTGACTGGAAAGACATTAAGCATGGATACAGGTTCCTCAGAAAATTCTGGAATGCATTCAGATTTATCAGCATGCAGATTTTTGATGAGGAAATAACTTATGAAGAAGTCAAGAATAATCTAGGACCGCTTGACATGTGGATTTTATCCAAACTCAACAACTTGAATAAAACTGTCGATGAAGCGTTTGCAGACTATAACTTCGCAGAAACCATAACATCAATCGAAAGGTTCTTCTGGCATGATTTCTGTGACGAATACATCGAAGCTGTAAAATACAGATTATACACAGATGTTTCAGACGAATCAAGAAAAGCTGCAAAATACACCTTAAGAACAGTCGTTGAAACTTCTCTTAAATTACTTGCTCCAATCGCTCCGTTCTTTACAGAAGAAGTTTACCAATACTTCTCAGACGAATCAATCCATACAACATTATGGCCTGAAGTTTATGAAGAGCTAATCAGTGAGGAAATGGAAGTAAAAGGAGAAACCACTGTTGAGTTGATTGATGAGGTCAGAAGATTCAAGTCAGCTTCAAAAATACCATTGAATGCTGAACTTTCAGAAGTCAATGTATATACTTCCGATGATAATCTGGTTGAAATTTTCAATGACTTTGAAGACGATTTGAAAGGTACTTTAAAAATCAATAATCTGGCAATCAGCTCAGGAAAACCGGAAGTTCATGAAAAAATCATTGAAGTTGAACCTGACATGTCTAAAATCGGACCGACATTCAAAGGAGATGCAGGTAAAATCATCGGTTATTTAAAATCAACAGATATTGATGAGATCGGTGCGGTTTTAGATGAAAACCATGAACTTGCAATCGGTGAAATTGTAGTTCCTGAAGACATGCTGAATATCAAAAAAGAGATTGTGGGAGCATCAGGTAAGAAAGTTGACATCTTGCAGTCCGAAAACTTGGATATGATTGTAGAAGTAATCAGATAATTACTTCTCAAATTTCTTTTTTTTAAACTAAAAATAATATTGATTTTTCTCTATTAAATTGTTGCGACCTTATTAAATTGTTTTTTGCTCGTTAAAAGTTTATATACTTCCTATTTACAAATTAAATAGTGGAGATGAGAAAAAAATATTTTAATGTGGGGTTCATTTCTCTTGATATGTTTCTGTTATTTTTAATTCCTTAATTTGCTGGTGTGCGTTCTCATCTCCTACTCAATATCATTTTCTATTTTTCTAATAACGCGAGCAGGAACACCAACTGCAAGGGAATTGTCAGGAATGTCTTTAGTAACTACTGCTCCGGCACCAACAACAACATTGTTTCCGATTGTAACTCCCGGAAGAATTGTTACATTTCCTCCTAACCACACGTCATTACCAATGTGTATTTCACTTGCCTGTGCCAAGTGCTCACGACGTCCTTTAGGAGTTAGAGGATGACCAACAGTTGTAATTAAAGTATTGGGGCCAATCATTACATTATTGCCAATATAAACTTCTTTTATATCTAAAATGGTCAAATTGAAATTTCCAGTAAAATTATTGCCGATGAATATGTTTTTTCCATTGTCAAAACAGAATCTTTTCGCAATCCAGACCTTTTCACCAACAGAACCTAAGATTTCACATAATACTTCGTGTTGTTTATCCAAATCATCTTCAGGAAGTGAATTAAAGATATTTGCATTTTCAATTGCTTTAAGTTTCATTAATGATACTTCTTCATCGTCATAGCAGTATTCGAGGCCAGCTTTCATTTTGTCAATTTCATTCATAGTTAACTATATTATTAATCTAAGTTAAAAATTGTATTGGAAAAGGTGAAAATATGGCAGATGAAAATAATGCAAATCGTATGAGTAAAAACGAATATTATCTTGCAATCGCGCTTGTTGTTTCTAAAAGAAGCACATGTCTAAAAAGACGTTATGGTGCTGTAATAGTCAATAACGATGAGATTATCAGTACAGGTTATAACGGAAATCCGAGAGGAGAGGATAACTGCTGTGACAGGGGGAACTGTCAGAGGATGGATCTTCCATCCAATTCAGGCAACTATAATGATTGCTTTTCAGTTCATGCTGAACAGAATGCAATGATTAGTGCAAGCAGAAACGAAATGCTTGGTTCAACAATCTATCTTGCCGGAGAAATGTATGATGATGGGGATTGGGTTGAAATAAATGATGCGGAACCTTGTCCGATTTGCTTTAGGATGATTAAAAACTCTGGAATTGATAGAATTGTCAGTAAAAAGGGCATTACCCAACTACGTGGCGCTGACGATTCCCAATAGTTATTCCGCAAATTTAATTAACTAATAAAATCAAATCTAATTATAGGAAAATAAGGTTTTACATTATCTTTTTGGTATGATATGATGATTCTTAAGGTTAAAAACATTTCAGAAATTGGTGGTGTTGTAAAGGCACCTCCATCTAAAAGCTATTCTCACAGAGCAGTTATTTTGGCATCTCTAGCTAATGGTACTTCAAAACTGTATGATATGCTATACTCAGAAGATACTTTAGCATCAATTAGGGTCTGTAAAGCTTTGGGAGCTCAAATCAATCAGAGTGAAGATTATCTTGAGGTCATTGGGACCGGCGGAAAACTGCACAATTCATCAGAAGATCCGATTGATTTGGCCAATTCAGGAACTACCTTGAGGCTGATGACTTCAGCATCCGCATTAAGCGATAATGAAGTTATACTTACTGGTGATGATTCTTTAAAAACAAGGCCTATGGGACTGTTGATGGAAGCACTGAAACCTTTGGGAATCACTGCAAAATCTCTAAATGACAATGAAAAGGCACCAATATTAATCAAGCCAGGATATGCCGGTGGTGAAACTAACATTTATGGAAATGTCAGTTCACAGTTCATTTCATCTATTTTAATCTCTTCACCTTTATCAGAGCATGGCGTAACTTTATATGTTCTGCCAGAATTCAAATCAAGGCCTTATGTTAACATGACCTTGGATATCATGAGAAAATTCGGAGTCAAATCCCTTAAAGGTTATTATCTAAAGCATGACAATTGCGATAAGGAAATTCAAAGCTGCAGAATTGACGAGTTTAAGATTACAAAACAGGATTATGTTGCCTGTGACTATACTGTTGAAGGTGACTATTCCTCTGCATCTTACCTTTTGGCACTGATAGCCATCAATGGAGGTAAGGCCAAAATCAAAAACTTATTTAGAAACTCTAAACAGGGTGATAAGGTAATCTTGGATATTCTCCAAAAGATGGGTGCTAAAATCATCCGTGGCGATGACTATGTCGAGATAGGCAGCAACGGCAATCTGAAAGCCATTGATGTTGACTTGTCCAATGCCCCTGATTTGCTGATTACTGTTGCGGTTTTGGCGGCAATGGCGGAAGGTACCACCAATATTACAGGCGTTGCCCATGCAAGAGTAAAAGAAACCGACAGGATCGATACAACTTGCAGGGAACTTGAAAAATTAGGCTGTAAATTGGTTGAAAGGGAAGATGGAATGAGCATAACTGGCGGTGTTAACTCAGGTGTAGTCGATTCTCATGGAGATCACAGATTGGCTATGGCATTTTCCTTGATTGGTCTTAAGCATGATATTGAAATTACAAATGGGGAAGTCTTTGATGTGTCTTTTCCAAATTTCATTGAAGCTATGGCGGAACTTGGCTTTGAACTGGAGTTAAACAATGAATAAGGAAGAACGTGTAATTGAACTTGTAAACCAGCTTGAAAATACATTTGATATAAGAACATTTCTAGACCATGATCCCTACAAGGTATTGGTGAGGACAATATTATCTCAGAGAACTAGGGATGAAAATACTGATCAGGCAACTGAAAATCTGTTTTCAAAATATAAAGATATTTATGAAGTTGTAGATGCTCCGATTGATGATGTAAAGGAGTTAATCAGACCAGCAGGTTTTTATAATGTCAAGGCTGCAAGAATTCAGGAAGTTTCACAAATCTTAATTGATCAGTATGGTGGTGAGGTTCCAGACACTGTTGAGGAGCTAGTCAAACTTCCGGGTGTTGGCAGAAAGACAGCAAACTGCGTTATGGTTTTTGCTTTTGAACTTCCAGCGATTCCTGTTGATACTCATGTTCACAGAATCTCAAACCGTTTGGGGCTGGTTGATACTAAAGAGCCTGAAGAGACTGAAGTGGAGTTATGCAAGATTGCTCCTGAGGAGTTATGGATTAAACTGAATGATTTGATGGTTCAATTTGGCCAGAACATCTGCAAACCTATCGGTCCTCAGTGTGAAATATGTCCTTGCACAGAGATTTGTGATTATTTTGCAGAAAATATTTAATTTTTAATTTCTATTTTTCGAATTTTTCCAAAACATTTATAAAGTAAAACAATGTTATATAACAATAGTTATTATAACAAATGTTATATTAGCTCTAAAGATAACCCTTTTAATATACCACTAAAAACAATTAATAATATAGGAGAAATAAAACATGGCAAATATTCCAGAATTAAAAAGAGGAGTATTGGAAAGCATCACTGATGCTATCGGAAATACTCCAATAGTAAGATTAAACAATTTAACAAAAGACTTAGACGCAGAAGTAGATGTAAAAATTGAATCATTCAACCCAACAGGAAGTGTAAAAGACAGAGTTGCAGTTGCAATGATTGAAGATGCAGAAGAAAAAGGTTTACTTAAACCAGGTGCAACAATCATTGAACCGACAAGTGGAAACACAGGTATTGGTCTTGCATTTGCAGCAGCTGCAAAAGGCTACAAATTAATCATAACCATGCCTGAAACCATGTCTATTGAAAGAAGGAAATTCATAGGTGTTTTAGGTGCTGAAATTGTTTTAACTCCGGGTGCAGATGGAATGGGTGGAGCTATTGCAAAGGCAAAGGAACTCAATGAAAACACTCCTGATTCAATTATTTTAGGTCAGTTCGACAACCCTGCTAATGTAAAAATCCACTCAGAAACTACAGCTCAGGAAATCCTAAGGGATACTGAAGGTAAAGTGGACATCGTAATCGGTGGTGTAGGTACTGGAGGAACAATTACTGGAATCGGTAAAGTCCTTAAAGAGGAAATTCCGGATGTCAAAATTGTTGCAGTCGAACCAAAAGATTCACAGACATTAAGTAAAGGTGAAAAAGGACCTCACAAAATCCAAGGAATTGGTGCAGGTTTCGTACCTTCAATTTATGACGGCAGTGTAATCGATGAGATTATTCCAGTTGAAAACAAGGATGCTGGAGATACTTTACTTGCACTTGCTCGTGAAGAAGGAATATTTTCAGGTATATCCTCTGGAGCAGCAACTTGGGCAGCTTTAGATTTAGCTAAAAAAGAAGAAAATAAAGGTAAAAGAATAATAGCAATTTTACCTGATAATGGAGAACGTTATCTCTCTGTAGACTGGTTATTTGAATAAGATTAACTATTTATACTATATGTTATATATTTAATATATAACATTTTTGAGGTTTATCAATGTTCAATAATTTAAGGGATGAAATTAAGGCCATAAAACAAAAGGACCCTGCAGCAAGGTCAACATTGGAAATATTTCTATGTTATCCTGGGTTTTATGCTTTATTATTCCATAGAGTCAGCCACTGGCTCTGGAATCATTCTTTAAAGTTATTGGCCCGTATCAATTCCAATATTGCAAGATTTTTAACTGGGATTGAAATTCACCCTGGTGCAACATTCGGTAAAAGGGTGTTTATTGATCATGGTATGGGTGTTGTTGTTGGTGAAACAGCAATTGTCGGTGATGATGTGCTGATTTATCAGGGAGTTATCCTTGGAGGTACAAGTACAGAAAAAACCAAAAGACATCCTACTGTTGAAAAAGGAGTAATCATCGGTGCAGGTGCCAAAGTAATGGGTAATATTACAATTGGGGAATATTCTAAAATAGGTACTGGTGCAGTTGTCCTGAAGGATGTCCCTCCGGAATCAACTTGTGTTGGAGTTCCTGGACGCATTGTCAAACGTAAAGGAGTAGCCCACAAGGAAGTAGACCTTGATCACGGCAAACTTCCGGACCCTGTTGCAGATGCAATCAGAACCTTGGAAAACCACCTCAAGGAAAATGATGAACGTTTCAAAATATTATTTGATAAACATGAAATTTGTTTTGCTGATGATATTAGAGACGAACAGGAAGATTTAGAGGATTTGTTTAAAAAATAGAAGGGATTTTTATGAAACCACCTTGTGAAATCGTAGTTTGGTATGTAATACCAGCAATCAGATCAGAATTAGCAAAAGAACTTTTAAATTTAGGCATGAAACAGAAAGATGTTTCTGAACTTATGGACATTACTCAGCCTGCTGTTTCTCAGTATATCACTGACAAACGTGGAAGCGGAATAAAACTTAATGATAATGTAAGACAAATGGTTAAGGACTTCGCACGTCAATTGGCTGAAGGTGAAGCTACTAAAGCACAACTGATTTCAAGAACATGCGCTATCTGTAAGCATGTTGAAACTGCTGATGTTTTAGACCAGCTTAACATTGACAAGTCTGAACTTGGTGAGGATTGCCAATCTTGTTTAGGTTCTGAAGCTAGTAAGTGTTAAAATATTGTAATTAATAGTAAAGTATTTAAACTATTATTTACCAATATTTTATTATACTGTTAGTTTTATTGGCAAGTTTACCGAGTGGCTTAGGTGTGTGGCTGCAGACCATAATACGGGGGTTCAAATCCCTCACTTGCCTTTTTATAATTACTTTTTTTGAGGTTATTTTTATGGATATTTATTCTACATTAACTCGTAGTAAAGAGAATTTTGAGACAATTAATGAAAATAGAGTTAACTTATTTGTTTGCGGACCAACTGTTTATGATGATGCTCATATAGGACATGGAAGAACTTACATTTCATTTGATACTATTAAAAGATATTTGGAGTATAAAGGCTATGCAGTATTTTATATTCAAAATGTTACAGATGTAGATGATAAAATCATCAATAGGTCAAAAGAAAGTGGTATTCCAGCTAATGTGCTTGCTCGTAAGTTTGAAAAACGTTATCGTGAAGACATGGAAAAATTAAATGTCACTGGTGTTAATTTATTTGCAAGAGCAACAGATCATATGCCTGAAATAATAGACCAAATTCAAAGATTGATTGATAAGGGTTTTGCATATGAAACTGAAGATGGAGTATACTTTGAAATAGATACCTTTGAAGAATTTGGAAAACTTTCAAATAGAAATGTTGAAGAGTTAGAATCTCACAGAGAAATAGCTGAAACTACAAAGAAAAACCAACAGGACTTTGCCTTATGGAAAAAACGTGAAGGAGTGAATGAACCTGTTTGGCCTTCTCCATGGGGTGATGGTAGACCTGGTTGGCATATTGAAGATACTGCAATTACAGAATACTACTTTGGAGAACAATATGATGTGCATGGTGGAGGACTAGACTTAATATTTCCTCACCACGAAGCCGAAATCACTCAGATGGAGGCAGTTTCAGGCAAATCTCCAATGGTAAGATACTGGTTGCACACAGGATTTTTAAATGTCAATGGAGAGAAAATGTCAAAATCACTTCATAATTTTATTACAATTCGTGAATTGCTTGAAAGTTATGAACCGGATACATTCAGATTCTTTGTACTTTCAACTCATTACAGAAGTCCGATTGACTTTTCAAAAGATTCACTTCACCAATCTGAAAAAAGTTTGGACAGAATCAGAAAATTCTATGAACTTTTAGATGTTGAAGTTACAGAAGATATTAATTCAGATTATGAAGTTTTAGCAAAATGGAGCAAAGAGTTCTTTGACAGCATGGATGATGACTTTAACACTCCAAAAGCTATTGCAGCTCTTTTCGGATTAATTAATGATTCTAAAAATGAATTGGATAACTTATCTGCTGAAGATAAAATTGCTATTAAAGCATTTTTAGATGATGCTTCACATATTCTTGGTGTTAATTTCGAACTTGAAGAAGTTAATGCAGGCTCTGACGATTTACTTGAAGTAATTTCTGAAGTTAGATCTGAGTTAAGGGCAAACAAACAATATGATTTATCTGATAAGATTAGGGATGACTTGCAATCATTGGGTTATGAAATAAATGATTAAGGAGTTAATCTCCTTTTTTTTCAAACTTAATGTAAACTATTTTTAACATTTTTTACAAATTCAAATCAATATTTGCATAGTTTAATTTTAATATACTAACCTAAATATTGTTCTAATAAATATAAAAAACTTTATATTCTTTAAAAATCTAATTAACTTTTTCAAAAAATGAATTTAATGAAATTACATGTTTAAATTAATTTTGTATTTTCATTAAAAAATGGAGATTAGGTTATGTTTGGAATATATTCAAATCAAAGACTAACTGAAAATGAAAGAAAAATTTTGTACGAACATCCTGATGATTATAATTGGTATATTGATGTTATAAACAAAAAAGTTCCATAAAGTTCAATAGGATTTTTTAGAAGGTGCAATGAGATAATTTTCTCATTTTAAACAATTCCTAATAGTTATGGAGTGTTAATATGAACGAAAAAAACCAAGTACAAATATTGCTTGAATTAGCTTTGCATAGATACGATGAAGAAGTTGAAAGAAATGAAGAAATAGATAACAAAAATAAATCAATGGTTGCATTTTTGGGTGTAATGTTGACTATTCAATTTACTATTCTTCCAAGATTAATAGGATTTAGAAGTATTTTTTCATCTTTTGAAATGTCAATTTTGTTCATTATTTATCTGTTATCATTGATTTTCTATTTTTCCTCATTACTCTTGTTTATTTTAACTTTAATTAATTTAGAAGAAATTAAAACAGCACCAAGAATTGATGGAGTAGTTGAATTTGCATCAAATGATAAACCATTTAAATATATTGTTGATAATACCTTAATTAGTTTAAATGATTGTGTGGAATTCAACGATGAAATATTAAATGAAAAAAATTTCAAGGGGAATTTGGGACTTATATTGATGAAATTGGGTATTATTAGTACCACAATATTTATAATTTATATTATTACAATTATTAATTAAGAGGTGTTAGATTGACTCCTGAAGAACTTGCTAAAAAGAAGAAGAATCATCCTGGTTTGTTTTCAAAACCAAATGTTAATCACGTTACAAAAACTAAACGTGAAAGTAGGATTTCTGAAATTCTTGGTATTAAAAAATGATTTTTGATATTTGAATTGGAATTTCAGATTCTTTTTGTTTTCTTTTTTTTGAATCATTTATTTTTAAAATTTTTTTCTGAAAATATAACAACCTTTATATACTAAAAATAACAGATGTTATATTTGTATAACATGAGTTATATTTTATTTTTTTAATGTTTACATTTAGGCATGCAAAACATTTATATATAAAAAATAACTATTGTTATATAATGATATAACACGTGATATATTATTGTAAAGATTAAATTTAAAAGGTGATATTAATGACAAATAAAGATTATGGATTAGCAACATTAGGTGTACGTGCAGGACAAACTCCAGACCCCGCAACTGGGGCTCAGGCAGTTCCAATTTATCAGACAACTTCATATGTATTTAAAGACTCAGATGAGGCTGCAAGAAGATTCGCCCTTCAAGAATTTGGACAAATTTACTCCAGATTAACAAACCCTACCAGTGATGTATTTGAAGCAAGAATTGCTGCTATCGAAGGCGGTAACTCCGGACTTTCAACATCAAGTGGTCTTGCAGCAATTTCATATGCAATATTAAATGTAACTGAACCTGGAGACAACATTGTCTCAGCAGACAACCTTTATGGTGGAACTTACCAATTATTTAACTATACTTTCAAGGATCTTGCAAGAGATGTCAAGTTTGTTAACTCACAGGACTTGCAGGCTTTTGAAGATGCAATTGATGAAAAAACAAAAGCAATCTATGTTGAATCAATAGGAAATCCAAAATTGGATGTGCCTGACTTTGAAGCATTAGCTGAAATTGCACATTCTCATGACATCCCATTAATTGTGGACAACACTGTTGGTGTCGGACTTGTCAGACCATTGGAACATGGTGCTGATGTAATTGCAGCATCCGCAACAAAATACGTTGGAGGACACGGTACTGCAGTTGGAGGATACATTGTGGATTCAGGTAAATTCAACTGGGGAAACGGCAAATTCGCAAACTTCACAAAACCAGACCCAAGTTATCATGGATTAGTGTTCTGGGATGCATTTGGTGATGTTCCTGAACTTGGAAACATTGCATTTACCGTAAGGGCAAGAGCAAGATTGTTAAGGGATTTAGGGGCAACCCAAGCACCTGTACACAGTTTCATTTTCCTTCAAGGACTTGAAAGTTTAGATGTACGTGTAAAAAGACATTCTGAAAATGCCCTAAAAGTAGCAAAATTCTTGGAATCTCACCCTAAAGTAAAATGGGTAAACTATCCTGGTTTAGAATCACATCCAACCTATGAAACCAATAAAAAATACTTAAAAGATAACTTTGCAGGTATCTTAGGATTTGGTGTTGAAGGTGGAGAAGAAGCTGGAAGAAAAGTAATTGAAAAATTAGAATTATTCTCAATTCTTGCAAACATCGGTGATGCAAAAAGCCTTGCAATCCACCCAGCAAGTACCACACATCAACAATTAACACCTGAAGAGCAGGAAGCAACTGGTGTAACTCCAGACTTCATCAGGCTTTCCATTGGTCTTGAAGATGTTAATGATTTAATTGATGATTTAAGCCAAGCATTAGATAGTATCTAGTTACTATCTAATCACTTAAAATTTATATAACTAAAAAATTTTATTTAATAAAAAAGACGCTCGGGAGATAATGAAATGTATTTGGATAATTCAGCAACTACACAAGTAAGTGATGAAGTTTTTGAAGAAATGAAACCATATTTTACTCAGGAATTTGGAAATCCTTCAACTCTTTATAAAATTGGTCGTGAGTCAAAAAAGGCATTGGATTTGGCTCGCCAAAGAGTGGCAGATGCCATAAATGCAAAACCTGAAGAGATTATTTTTACAAGTGGAGGATCAGAATCCGATAACCTCGCTATTAAAGGTATTGCCTTTAAGTTGGCAAAAAAAGGTAAACATATAATCACAACAAACATCGAACACCCTGCTGTTAAAAACACTTTGGGATTTTTGGAATCTCTTGACTTTAAAGTTACTTACTTGCCGGTTAATGAAAGTGGTATAATTGAAATTGAAGATTTAAAGGAAGCAATTACTCCTGAAACCATTTTAATAACTGTAATGCATGCAAATAACGAGCTTGGTACTATTCAGCCGATTGAAGAAATCGGTAAGATTGCACGTGAAAAAGGAATAAAATTCCACACTGATGCAGTACAAAGTTTCGGTAAGATTGATGTGGATGTTGAAAAATTAAATGTAGATTTATTATCTCTATCTTCTCACAAAATTAATGGTCCTAAAGGTGTTGGAGCATTATATATCAAAAAAGGAACTCGTGTTGTGCCTCTCATACATGGTGGAGGTCAGGAGAAAGGAATAAGGTCTGGAACTGAAAATGTTCCGGGAATTGTTGGATTTGGAAAAGCTTGCGAACTGGCAGCATCCCAGCTTGAGGAACATTATGAAAAATTATCATCAATAAGAGATGAGCTTATTGACAAAGTATTGAATACTGTACCAGAAGCATACTTGAATGGTGACAGGCAAAACAGATTGCCAAACCTTGTCAACTTCAGATTTAAGGCTATTGAAGGTGAGTCTTTAATTTTATTATTGGATGCTAAAGGATATCAGGCATCAACCGGCTCAGCATGTTCATCCAATACTTTAGAAGCTTCTCCGGTTTTAACCGCTTTAGGTCTTGACCCTGTTGATGTTCACGGTTCTTTAAGAATTTCACTTGCTCCGGAAAGTGATGCTTTTGATGTTGATGAATTTGTAGATGTTATTTCACAATCTGTTTCAAGATTAAGAGAAATGTCACCTCTTTGGAATCAGGAACTAGATTATGATGGCGTAATGTGTAAAAAACATAATGATGATTGTAGGAGATGTTAATTATGGATTATTCAGAAAAAGTAATGGATCACTTTGCAAACCCTAGAAACTGTAGAAAAATGGAAGATGCAAACGGCGTTGGTACTGTTGGAAACCCAACATGCGGAGACTTAATGACCATTTATATTAAAGTTGAAGATGATGTAATTCAAGATATCAGTTTCCAGACATTCGGTTGCGGAGCAGCTATTGCAACAAGCAGTATGATTACTGAAATTGCTGTTGGAAAAACCTTGGAAGAAGCTTGAAAAATTTCCAGAAATGATGTTGCTGAAGAATTGGATGGTCTTCCACCAATTAAAATGCACTGTTCAAACCTTGCTGCAGATGGACTTCAAGCAGCTATTGAAAATTACTATGAAAATAACCAATAGGTTACAATAATAATATATACTTTGAAATATAAATTACTCTTTAATTATTATAAAGGAGATGTTTTATATGGCAAAGATTTTAAAATGTGATGATTGTGGAAGTATCATTCAGGTTTTAGCTGAAGGTGATGAAAAAGTATGTTCTGACCACATGCTTGAATTCCCAGTACAAACTGAAGGTGATAAATCCCCTAAACACAAACCAGTAGTTGAAATCGATGGTGACAAAGTAACCGTTAAAGTAGGAGAAGTTGCTCACCCAATGGATGATGATCATTACATCCAATTTTTGATTGTAGAAGCTGGTGGAGAACAATATGCAAAATGCTTCAAACCAGGAGATGTTGCTGAAGCAACTTTCACTGTTAACTCAACTGATGATGTAAAAGCATATGAATTTTGTAATCAACACGGCCTTTGGGCTAGTGAATAAGTTTAAAATCAATTTTTAAACTTCTTTTTTTTATTTATTTTTTAATGAAAAATTTTAATTACTTGTTTTTATAAAGTATTCAATGTGTCAAAATATAGTAAATTAATAATTTTTATTTTAGTTTTAGTTCTTATTTCCGCAGCTATCGTTTTAATTGATAGTTCTGTCGACACTATTAACAAATCCATGCCAGAAATTAGTGATGCTATTGTTAAGGGGGATAGTGACTATAATGAAGCTGTTGAACTCGTTAACAATAAAAATTTTGAGGAATCAATGAATAAGGCAGTTTCTGCTGAAGAAAACTATAATAGTAGTTTGGATAAGCTAAATGATATTCAGGACAAATATTCAGCAGATGTCAATGAAGTTCAAAAGGAATATATATCAACTGTTATTCGGGAACTGGAGCTAAAAATCCAAGCTGTTGGTAAAATGAAGGAATCCATTGAATGTTTTAAAGTATATTCAAATTACACAGGTACAAATTATGCTTCTGAAGCCAATGATTTGATTTATGAAGCAACACAGTACCAAAGCCAACGTGATGCTATAGTTTCTGACAATCATAATTTATTTAATTGAATTTTATCATTAATGAGGTTTTAAATGAAAACTAAATGTCCGAAATGTAAAGGAATAGGTTCTGTTGTAGTGGACTACAAGGAATGTGATGCCTGTGGTGGAACAGGCTATGAAGATGATGCTTTTGATATTGGAAATCATTTTAAAGGTGTTAACAGTAATGCAAGAGCAAAATTTGACCTAGGAGGAGAAGAGGATATTCCATGTGAAGTATGTAATGGGAAAGGACAGGTTGAAGTTTTTGATGAATGTCCTAACTGTCAGGGAACCGGTCAGATTAATGTCTGCAGAGATTGTGGTAAACTAATCAGCGAAGAACATGATTTGTGTGATGACTGTAAGGAAAAAAGAAAGGTTGAAAAAATGAAGCACGACGAATTTGAAGCTCGCCAAAGGCAAGCCCGTGATGTATATGTTTTAGATGATATATGTCAGATGAGAGACATTGACAAGGATAAATTATACAAGGGTAAAATTACAAGAATTGAAAAGTATGGTGCTTTTGTTACATTAAACAATAACGTTTGGGGACTTATGAGGGGTGATGTCTCTGAATATAAGGTTGGAGATGAAATTATTGTATTTATTACATCTATAAAATCAAGAGAGGGAAAAATAGATTTTGCTCCGGCTTATGTTGATGCTTATAATCTCAAAAGATTAACAAAATCAATTCCAAGAACTCTTATCAATCAGCTTGAAGAGAAAAAAGGTAAAATTGTTAGAATTGACGGTCTGGTTCAACAGGTTCAGCAGACTTCAGGTCCGACAATTTTCATGATCAGTGATGAAAGCGGCATAACTGAAATTGCTGCTTTTGATAAGGCGGGAGAGAGGTCTTATCCTGAAATTGATGTTGATGATGCCGTTCAGGTCATTGGTGAAGTCAACGAACATAGTGGAAAGACACAGATTGAAGCATCTTCAATGATAAAACTAGGTGCCGAAAACACAGCCAAGTTATATAAATTAATCGATGATGTATTAAACCAAAGGGCAAAACCTCAAGAGGTCGATTTCTTTGTCAAAAGTGATGTTTTAAACAGACTTAAACCTAAGATGTATGAGGCCGCCCAAAAAATCAGAAGGGCAATACTTGACGGGAGAACAATTATACTCAGACACCACAATGATGCAGATGGAATCTGTTCTGGTGTGGCAATGGAAAAGGCAATTGTTCCATTAATAGAATATGCAAACCCAAGCAATGATGCTCAATATTATTATTTTAAAAGGTCACCTAGTAAAGCACCATTCTATGAACTTGAAGATGTAGTAAAAGATTTATCTTTCGCTTTGGAAGATCAGGAAAGGCACGGTCAAAAGTTACCGTTAATTGTCCTTTTGGATAACGGTTCTACAGAAGAGGATATTGTTGCACTTATGCAGGCAAAAATCTATGACATTGAAGTCGTTGTAATAGACCACCACTCTCCTGGTGAATTGTTGACAAAAGATGAAAGAGACGGGGAAATTTATGGTGCAACAGTTGCTGTTGATGAATATGTTGATACTCATGTAAATCCTTATCTTGTAGGAGGGGATTCACAGCTCACAGCAGGGGCATTGGCAAGTGAAGTAGCACACATTATCAATCCTGCAGTCAGCGATTTAATCAAACATCTGCCGGCAGTTGCAGCATTGGGAGACCGTGCAGAATGCGGTGAAGTTTATCAGTATCTAGAATTGGCGGCTGAAAAAGGATTTACAAAAGAACATCTGGCAAAAATAGCCGAATGTGTTGATTTTGAAGCTTATTTCTTAAGATTCATGAATGGTAGGGGAATAATGGATACCATTCTTGCTGTTGATAATTTGGATAAGCATGAAAAAATGATTGATGCATTATACAAGGAATATCAAAAAAGAGTTGATACTCAGCTTAAGGCAGCATTGCCGAACATTAAACAGACACAACTTGAAAACGGCATTTACTTTAATCTTATTGATGTTGAAAAATATGCACATAAATTTACATTCCCTGCTCCAGGTAAAACCTGTGGATTTGTTCATGACAGAATCATTAAACAGTTAGGTGAAGACAAACCTATTGTTACATTAGGCCATGGACCTGACTTTGGAGTATTTAGAGCAACTGATGCCGTAAACGAACAGTATGGATTTAATGTAAATGATATAGTGAGTGTTATAGCACAAAGGGTTCCACAGGCGGGTGTTGATGGTGGAGGCCATGAATGTGCAGGTTCCATTAAATATATTGAAGGACTTGGAGAAGAAGTATTGTATAAAGTGGTTGAAGAAATTCAATCTTTATCTAAAAACTGATAGAAATGGCTTTAGGAAATTATTGCAGTAAATGCGGTCATAGAATTCTACCAAATGAACCTTACTGTATTGGTTGTGGTGCTAAAACAAGATATGATCCTACAAATGGGGGAAATGTTTTAGAACCTCCTATCCATAATATTGGTTTTTTTAATTTTGAAATTGATTTTTCACCATATATTGAATCTAAACGTAAAGATTTTAAATATGATATCTGCTCCTGCGGATACTTAAATGATATTAACAATGAATTTTGTTATATATGTGGTGCCAAAAGGTCTACAAGCAGATTTTCAAGATTTTTCAAAGGCAAATCCAAGCCAAAGTTCTCAATGGATAATGTTCTATGTGAATGTGGTGCAATAAATTCCAAAGAAAATGTATTTTGTGAAATGTGTGGAAGGCAATTGCGTGAAGATGTAATACCACATGATGACAATTACAGTAATTTTAATCTTGAATTTAAGGATCCGATATTCTGCTTTTGCGGTGAAGAAAATGAAAAATTTTCTCAATTCTGTAAAAACTGCGGTTTGCCGGTGGCAAATTATGGTCAAATGAGCGATATTTCAATCTTATGTACATGTTCAAAAATTAATGAGGTTACATCTGACTTTTGTATAGAATGCGGAACAAATCTTAAAAGAGAAAATACAGTTATAACATGTGTTTGTGGTGAAAAGAATCCAAACCATTCCAAATTTTGTCAAAATTGTGACAGACCTCTTAATCCTCAAAGAACTATTAAGACTAGAATCATATGTTCATGCGGTGAAATCTTAAGTTGGGACAGTGAATATTGTCACAACTGTGGGAGGAATGTTAAAAGAACTATTTATCGTAGGAATTCAGTGAACAATACTGTTAAAACAATTAAAAGTGTATTCAGGTAGCTATTATGAAGACTTGTGACATTTGCGGAACGTTAAATCTTAAGGAGAATAATTATTGTACTCATTGCGGCAACAAATTTATCATTGAACATGTCTGTCCTTATTGTGGTTATATAAATCAGAATTATGCCACTTACTGCCTTAAATGTGAAAAACAGATAAATCCGTTGACTATTGATGATTTTGACATATTAGTCAGCGAGTATAACGAAAACTTATTGTTAAATGCCAAAATAACTGATGAAGAATATAATGAAATTTTGTATAACATATTTAAAAGAGCAGATATTGTAGGATTTTATGGGGATACTGTCAAAAATAAAATTTTAAGTCTTGCAAGTGTCTTTACTGAATGCAAACCCAAATCAAGAGGTTATGAGAGAGGTTTTATTTTCCTTGACAATTGCATATATTATGATGACAGATTAGCTGATTCTGTTCAGATAGCCACTATTATTCATGAGTTGGCACATTACTTTTTAAATACGATAATTGAGAATTTATTGTGCCATATTCTCAATGTCAGACCATCTCCAACACTGCAAAGTTTCATTTGGTATTTTCTAACACTTCCTGAACTTAAAATTATGAATGAGTATTGTGCCCATACTGTTGAAGGTAGGTTTATCCCTCACGGTTATCAGAATTATGGTTCGTTCAATGCACTGGTTGGAGATACTGGTATTGACCAGGAGTCTTTGGATGGTATGATGGCTTTAGGCAATTCTTTTGCAAATGAAATCATTGTCTATTTGGAAAAATATATTGATGAAGGCTTGAGGCAGGATATTAAATTGCAGTATAGCAAGGACCTAACTGACCCTAATTATGATTCAATTTTTATGGAAACGGATAATTGTTTTGATTTAGGTGTAAAAAATAGTGTTTTAATCAATGTTTTATATGATGTTTTAAAAGAAGTTTCAAATCAGGATGTTCGAAAGGAATTAGAAACTATAAGAGAAGGAATTGTTTAAAAATTTATTCTTCTTTAACTTCTTTTTCCTTAATAGTTTCTAATACGTCTTTACCAGTATCGGTTAATCTGTATAATCTTCCTTTACGAGCTTCCTCATTTATGCATTCAACAATTTCTTTGCTTTTTAATTCACTTAGAACTTTTGAAATATGATTAGTTCTAATTCCACTGTCTTTTGCGATGTTTGTTGGTATTTTAACTTCATCCCCAATAGATTTCAGTGTTTTTTCCCTGTATTTGGAGATTTGAACATAAGAAGTTAATTTCAAAAGCTCATCATTTTCTTTCGACATAATAAACTATTATGTCTTTAATACTATAAAATGTTTTGTAACATGTTATTATTTTGTTATAATTATATTAAACACCTTTTAAATCTATATAAATTGGATAAGCAAGTTATATATATTTTGTGTAAAAAAAATATAAATGATAATATGAAATGTGGTCAATGCGGTTTTGAAAATAATGACAAAGGTAAGTTTTGTACAAAATGCGGAAGTTCATTAACACAACCAGTTGCAGAACCAGTTCCGAAATCCAATAATAATACTAAATATATAATAGTTGCATTGCTGGCAGTTATTATTGTACTTGTTGGATGCATTGGGTTTTTTGCAATGAATATGGATGCAAATCATGTGGACTCACAGGTTGATTCGGATAATCAGGTTGATGAGGCAGAGGAGGATGTCAGTACTGATGAAATTTCATCTTCTCAAAGTCCGAAAACATCTCAGGTAAGTGAATCCAAGTCATGGGTGTCAATCGGAAGTTATTCCGGTTCTGGTTCGGGTTCAAAAACAATCAGCGTTCCTGATGGAACTATAAAAGTCAAACTTTCTGCATATCCTATTAAAAACTATGCTACAAATTATCTATATGTAACTGGCTCTAATGGTCAGTCAGGTGGTGTTGATTGGGGTTCTAAAAGTGCTGTTGAAACAAGATCAGACTCTTTTACTTATACTTCTTCATCATATGAGACATTCACTATTGAATATTACGAAACAGTTAGTTGGGAAGTTGAATTCTTTAGATATCAGTAAGTGACTTATCAATCACTTACACATTTCGTTTTTCAATAAATTATTTAATATATAAAATTATAAACTACTATTATGTTTTTTGATTTAAATATTAATGGAAGCAATCTGGAATACAATTTAATCATGGCTAGAGAAGCTTCTAAATACGGTTGGGAGCATATTAACTTTGCTTATAACCAAAACGATTTTTCAAAAGCTCTTGACTTAAAAGATGAACTGGAATCATCTTTAAGCGATGTAATTAGTTTTGATTATACTTTAGAGATTAAATCATCAAACATAGATGAGATTAGAAAAAATGTAAATAGGTTTAGAAATAAGGCTTCCTGCATTTCTGTTGTTGGCGGGGAAATTAAGGTTAACAGAGCCTGTCTTGAAAATGTAAAAGTTGATGTTTTATCAAGACCTTATTTCAAAAGATTTGATGCAGGAATTAATCAGGTTCTTGCCCGTGAGGCTGTAAGGAATAATGTGGCTATTGAATTATGTTTTAAGGATATTTTAAAAAGTTATTTGTCTCACAGATCAAAAATCCTCTCAAATTTCAGGGACATTTATGCACTTTATAGGAAATTTGATTTTCCTTTAATTTTATCATCAAGGGCTCAAAGCATATTTGACATCAGAACTACTCATGATTTCGTTGCCTTTTTCAAACAGACCGGGCTGACAGACGCTGAAATTGAAAAGTCATTCAATACTTCTTATAAAATTCTTGAATTTAATAATAATAGAGAAAATATGTTGTTTACAGGTGTCAGGAGGGTAGATGATGAGGCTTAAAGTATTGCCACCGACACTTAGAAAAAATAACCGTTATCTGACTTTGGATATTAAAATTGTATCTCCAATTGATAAGGATGATGTCGTTAATATTATATGGGATGCATGCATCCGTTTTCAGGGGGAATGTATGACTTCAAATTTTAATCTTTGGGTCATGAGATTTTATGAATGCGGTAAAAATGATGGTTATTATTCTTATAAATCTATCGTAAGATGTCAAAGAGATTACGTTGAGGAAGTCAGAGCAGCTATTTCTCTTGTTAACAAATATGATGGTAACAAACTGGCTGTTACTACTATCGGTTCTTCCGGTACAATTAAGGCATCTAAAAGATTCATTTAATTACTTCTGGTTAGTTAAAAATAGAAAACTTTATAAATAATTTATTTATATAAATATCAATTGGATTTATGGAAAAAAGAATAAAAAAATATTTTAATTAGCTACTATGTAGTGATTAAAATTAAAATTGCCTTTTCATGGAGATTTGGTTTTATTTTTTTAGTAGTTGAATTTAAAATTTATAAAAAATGTTATTAAATGTGAGGTAATATTATGCAACCTTTACAAAATGCTGGATATGATAGGGCTATTACTGTATTTAGCCCAGATGGAAGACTTTTCCAAGTTGAATATGCAAGAGAAGCTGTTAAAAGAGGAACCACATCTATCGGTGTAAAAAGTTCCGAAGGAATTGTTTTGGCTGTCGATAAAAGAACTACTTCTAGTTTAGTTGAAGCATCATCTATCGAAAAGATATTTAAAATAGATGAGCATATCGGAGCAGCTACTTCAGGTCTTGTTGCTGATGCAAGAGCATTGGTTGAAAGAGCAAGAGTTGAAGCACAAATTAATAAAATAACCTACAGCGAACCTATTCGCGTAACAAGTCTTTCCAAAAAACTTTGTGACATGTTACAGATGTATACTCAAAACGGTGGAGTAAGACCATTCGGTTCTGCATTAATCATTGGAGGAGTATATAACGGCAAATGCAAACTATTCGAAACTGATCCTAGTGGAGCATTAATTGAATATAAAGCAACCGCTATCGGTTCTGGAAGGGCTGCTGCAATGGATATTTTCGAAGAAAAATATCAAGATGATTTAACATTAGATGAAGCTATTAACTTGGCTTTAACTGCTATAAATGATGCAACCGATCATGAAACTACTTCCAATAATGTTGAAATCGCTGTAATTAAAATTGAAGATGAAAAATACGTAAAACTTTCTCAAGAAGAAGTGCAAAAA
Organism: Methanobrevibacter sp.; assembly: GCA_017459665.1. Taxonomy (GTDB): domain Archaea; phylum Methanobacteriota; class Methanobacteria; order Methanobacteriales; family Methanobacteriaceae; genus Methanocatella. Next base: position 32,077 of record JAFUCN010000082.1, read on the forward strand.
TACATTGATGAAGTGCTTGTCCAAGAGGAAGAAGAAGCAGAAGAAGAATCTGATGATTCCGAAGAAGATGAAGAATAAATCTTTTTGATTATTAGTTAGGGGATATTTCAATGGTAAACGTTGATGAAGCTATTATTGCTAAATATGAGTACTGTGGTGAACACTTTGAAATATTGGTTGACCCTGATTTAGCAGCTGATTTTAGAAATCCTGATGGCCCGGATGTTGCCATTGAAGATCTTTTAGCTGTTGAAGAAATATTCAAAGACTCCAAAAAAGGAGACAAGGCTTCTGATGAAGCTATGAATAAGATTTTTGAGACTACTGACCCTATTGAAGTCTCTAAAATCATACTTGAAAAGGGTACTGTTCAATTAACTGCAGAGCAAAAAAGAAAAATGCAAGAGGATAAAAGGAAATTGGTTATAAATAAAATAGCTAAAGAAGCAGTTAACCCTCAAAATGGATTGCCTCATCCAGTTCAAAGAATTGAAAATGCATGTGATGAAGCAAAAGTCAAATTTGATCCGTTTACTTCAGTAGACCAACAAGTTCAGTCAGCTTTAAAAGCCATTAAACCACTTATTCCAATCAGGTTTGAAAAGGTTAAAGTTGCAGTCAGGCTCCCAGGTTCCGTTGCAGGT
>JAFUCN010000083.1 GCA_017459665.1 Methanobrevibacter sp.
CACTCCTAGAAACCCATGCAGTGGATGCACTTCCGGTAAATGTCAAACCATTTAAGAAAATATTATCTCCTGAATTTGCATTAATAAGAGTGCTTCTCAATGAATATAACGTATTTTGAGTTACATAAATATTCCTTCCTACAACATCGCTATCTGCAGCTGCCAACACATTTTCATTGTTCACGCTAACAAGATTGGCTTCATTATAGGATTCTGTTGTTTTGATACTTGTATTGAAGTCTATTTGACTATCAACATCTGTTATTTCCGTTAGATTATAGTTATCATCGTCCTCAAATGCCGTAGACGCTTGAATTGTAAATATAAGAATAATTATAGCCATTATCACGATTAACTTTTTGCCTTTCATTTTTGCGTTTTCACCCCCTGATCCAGTTAATTAATAAAAATTGAATAAAAATTACAGGCTAATAATTTATATTCGTTGTTATATTTGTATTGCAAATAATATAAATGTTATTAAAAATTTTAAAAAAAATAGAAAAATAAATGAAAAATTAAAATTTTAACGAAAAAAATTCAATATTAAACATTTAAAACTAAACAGTTCGCAAATTAAAATACCTCAATATAAAATTTATATTACAAAGTATTTTTTTTAACTAAACAAAACAATAAAATAAAGAATTCCAATTTGAAAATAATCAACAATTAAACATATTGCAGTAAATAGAATAAACAGTGATACAAAAATAACATGAAAAAATAATCAAAATATAAATTAAAAAAGTAAAATAGAATTTAGAAATTTGATTTTAAATAACTGACAAAAATTGAAGCTGCAGTCAAATCGGCAGTTGTTCCGGGATTATACTTGTTTTTAAACAGATAATCATCAAATTCCTTAAGCTTGTCTGAAAAATCAGCCTCGTCTTTAAGATTAAGCAAATCCCTTGTCATCATTGAGATTTTCAATGCCTCATCTGAACCATATTTTCTTGAAATAAGAGTGTCGGGAACCTGGGACAATATTGTCAGAAATGTTAAAACGCAGGCATCGTTTTGTGATTTTTCCTCTTTGAGCTCATGATAGGTAGGATAGCCTATTTCAAAAACAGCCGGCATGTCTGAAGTCATCTCACGAGCAAGCATATCCCATGGAGCTGATATTTTCAATACATCATACATTGTCTGGTTATTATCCTTTAACTCCTGTTTTGCACTGTCACTTGCAACATCATATTCGTCCTGGTCACCCATACCGCCGGCATCGGCAATGTTGATTGCATCATACAAGTCACATGCATCGTCAACTGAAGTATTGCCCATCAACAATTTAACATTGTCACGAATTTCATCAAATGAATCGCTGATGGCTGCTGCAACTGCAATCGGTGTTGTCATCATGACAATTCCAAGGTTTGTGTTGTTTTTAATCCACCTGTCTGTTTCAGCCACAGCCTGAAGAATGTATTTGCCGAGTTTCGGGTTTTCAACATCAACATTTGTACATGCTTCACGGATTGTGTCACCAATTACGATTCCGCTGATTACAAAATCCTCAAAGACCATGTCATCATAGTCACGGGTCCTGTGAACGTTACCCGGTTTTGGATAACCGCTTACTTCAAGTGCTGAGGCAATCTGTGCTATTTTAGCAATTTCAGAAGGATTCATTCTATCACATCATTTAAAAGAAGATATGGTGCAAAATTAGTGATTATCAAGTCCGCTCCTGCCCTTTTGATTGAAAGTAAAGACTCAAGAATGGCCCTTTCTGTGAGATATCCTTTTTCAATAGCTGCCATAAGCATGGAATATTCACCGCTTACGTTATATGCAACCAGAGGCAGCATGAATTCGTCACGAACCATTCGGACAACATCAAGGTAAGGAAGTGCAGGCTTAACCATTAAAAAGTCAGCACCCTCAATAACGTCAAGTTCACATTCCCTTATGGCTTCAACAGCATTTGCAGGATCCATCTGATATGATTTCCTGTCTCCCAGATGTGGTGATGAACATGCTGCAACCCTGAACGGTTCATAAAATGCAGAGGCATATTTGGCAGAATATGACATAATCATTACATTATAAAAACCATTTTCATCTAAAGTTTCACGAATTGCACCCACTCTTCCATCCATCATATCTGAAGGTGCAACAATATCTGCTCCAGCTTCAGCGTGAGAAAGTGCAACTTTAGCAATGTAAGGTAGGGATTCATCATTCAATATTTCGATTCCATCATCAGTATCCTCATTTTCCTCAATCATGCCGCAATGGCCATGAGAAGTGTACTGGCATAGACAGACATCACTGATAACAACAAGATTTGTTTCCTTTTTGAGTTTGCGAATAGCTTTTTGAACGATTCCTGTTGCAGAGTAATCAGGAGAAGCTATTTCATCTTTGGTGTCCTCTTTTGGAATTCCAAATACGATAATTGACTTTAAACCCTTAGCTTCAAGCTGTTTTGCAAACTCAACTCCACTATCCAAAGAATACCTGAATTCACCGGGAAGTGATGAAATCTCTTCCTTTTCATCACCTTCAAGTTCCTCTTTAAAGTAAATAGGATAAATCAAATCTTCTTTTTCAAGTTTGGTTTCACGGACAATATCTCTTATTTTAGCATTTTTTCTAAGTCTTCTCATTCTTGTTGTGGGAAATTGCATAATAATCACTTATATTAAATATTTGATTTGGAAATATTTAAAATTTTAATAATTGACCTCACTTCGTAAAATTGCCCCCACATTGAAAAATTGCCTTGAGCGTGTAAAATTGATTTAAGTTCGTAAAAACCAATATTGAATAAATCTGGAAAATGTTTGGAAGATATACTGAAAAAAGATATATATGTTGAGGAAAAATAGAATAATAAGTGCAGTCGACTGTTAGATTTTTAGGTGAAAATATGAAAACAAAATTTAACATTTTTGATAAACATGGATATCTTCCAAAGGGTATACACAAAATGACACTTGAAGAAGTAGAAGAAACATTTTCTAAAAACAAGTCATTAAAACGCCAAGAAATCATGGCAGAATACAAAAAACATCTAAAAGATCTGAAAGATACAGGGTATTATGTTGACCATTGGATAGATGGCAGTTTTGTTACATCAAAAGAAAACCCTAAGGACATAGACACATTAACCGAATTTGATGCAACAAAAATCATCGAAAATAATGACAAAGAGAAAAATAGATAACTTAATTAAAGAATCTCATCTAAAAAGTAACAAACTTTGTCATTCATTCAAAGTGTATAGATACCCTCCTGACGATTATGAGAATTACAAAAGATACATCAACAACAAACGAAGAATCCTCATTATTCTGTTTGGAAGCGACAAAGAAAATATTCCAAAAGGAATTGTTCATTTAGTTGGGGGAATGCAAAATGTTATTTAAAACAATAGAAGAATTCAACAAAGAATTAACAGAAATGCAAAATGAAATAGATGACACTGAAGAATATCTTAAAAAACATCCAAAAGAATATGGAACTCGAGGAAATTTCAAAACAATGAAAGAATTATATGAAATATTCAAACAAGACAAAATCAATTTCATCAACGACTTAAACGACATGGATTTGAAACTCAAAGGCGATGAGTTAAGAACCCCTTTACTGTTACCAGACATGTATTCATTGGGCAATGCATTTACCATGGCCAATCATTCAGTTACTAATTTGTTAACTGAAACTAACTTAAACGAAGAATTGACAGTTAAAGAAGTATCATTAGGATCATATAATATCAAGTTTGCATTTCAAAATCCGACTGAAGACGATGTGACAAGAAAATCTCCAAGAAAACAGGGGCTTGTAAAACTCTTTGATTACATCAAATGCGGAGAGGATATTGAAAAACTGAAAAAGGAAGCTGGACCTGATGGAAAAGATTCATTGATTGCTTACAGGAATTTTCTAAAGGAAATCGTTGAAAACCACGCTGACTTTACACTATCCACTGAAAAGGGTACACTTAAAGCCGGACTTGCACTTGAACAGTCCAAATTCCTATGCGAAAATTTAAACATTTAAAAACATTGAAAGACAAATATTTCATCAATTGTTAAAAAGAGGCCAAACATGTCAAATTCAATTGGAGAAAAATTTAAGATAACCAGTTTCGGTTCAAGTCACGGAAAAGCATTAGGTGCTGTTGTTGATGGATGTCCTGCAAATCTCGAATTAAGCGCAGAAGATATTCAAAAAGAGCTTGATAAAAGAAAACCTGGAACAAGCAAAGTAACTACAGCAAGAAAAGAAGCTGATGAAGTTCAGATATTGTCTGGAATTTTTGAAGGTAAAACAGACGGCACTCCAATTACCGGCGTCATTTTTAACACAAACCAGCATTCCAAAGACTATTCCATGTTTGAAAACACCCCCCGCCCATCCCACGGCGATTACGGTTGGATGATGAAATACGGCAACTACGACTACAATGGCGGAGGAAGAGGAAGCGGAAGAGTCACTATCGGCCAGGTTATCGGTGGTGCAATAGCTAAAAAGCTACTGAAAACCCAAGGCATTGAAATCATATCACATGTAACCCAGATTGGTGATGTAAAAGCTCAAAATAATGATTTAAAATTAATCAAAGAAAACATTGAGAAAAATCCAATCAGATGCGGAGATTTAAATGCAGCAAAAGAAATGGAAGAGCTTATTTTAGCCAAAAAACAAGAGGGAGATTCCATTGGAGGCATTGTGGAGACAATCGCAACAGGAGTTCCTGCAGGTCTTGGGGAACCTGTTTTCGGCAAGCTTGACGGAGACCTTGCAAGAGCATTGATGAACATCGGTGCCGTTAAAGGAGTTGAAATAGGCCTAGGATTTGATGTTGCAGCACATACCGGAAGTGAAATCAACGACGAATATGAGATTAACGATAATAAAATCACTACCAAAACAAACAATTCCGGCGGAATAATCGGCGGAATGAGCAATGGAATGCCAATCATATCAAAAATTGCAGTTAAACCTACACCATCCATTTCCAAATGTCAAAATTCAGTCAATCTGGAAAAAATGGAAAATGAAAAAATAGAAATCAAAGGCAGACACGATCCTTGCATCTGTCCGAGAGTGACTGTTGTAGCTGAAGCCACAACAGCAATCGTTCTAGCAGACCACATGATACGTTCAGGATTTATCCACCCAAGCAATCTAAAATATTAATCAAGATTCTTTTTCAATATGGAAAGCTCATCAAATTCATGATTCTTAAATGACTGCTGATAAGCATTTCTTCTTTCATTTTTAAACATCTTATGAGATGTTGAGTGAACGACAGAATCAACATCCTTAAGAGAAATCAATCTGAAGCGTTTAGGATTGTTATAGTTAACATTAAATGACAATCCGTCAAATGCAGCAATAACCTTAACACCTGTTCTTTTTGAAATCTTTTTAGCCTCAGTGACGGGATTGTTTGAAATCATCTTAAGGCCTAAATGAGTCATTACGGCAACCTGCGGTTTTACTTCCTCAATAAGTTTGACAAAATCAGTTGAACACATATGTCCGGGAATAGATTTGTTCCCAGGGCGCAGAACACTTGCTATTAATATATCTGCTCCTTCATGGTCTTTTGCAAGTCCATCAAAGTATCCTGTATCTGAAGTGTATGAAACCTTAAATCCTTTGTAGTCTATCTGAAATCCGACACCTGCGGGATCACCATGCTCTGTTCTTGTACCCTTGACCTTGATTTTATCCACATTACTGACTTCATCAGGTTTTAAGACTACAACATCCGAATTGGATTGATGATAGCTGGAAATGCATGGACCCCATTTATCATAACCTTCCAAAACGCTGGTGCTTCCAACAATGGTTCCCATCTTTTTGGTCATTCCTCTTGTCATTGCCTCAATGAGGATTTCAGCATCATTATAATGGTCTGTGTGTGAATGGGACACAAACACTCCACTTAAGTTGCGGGGATTGAATCCGAACTGGTATGTTCTGATTAGAGCACCTGGACCCGGGTCAATATGATAATTTTTACCGCCAAGATTATCTATCCTGAATCCTCCGGTCATTCTTCTTTGTGATATTGCGGAAAATCTTCCGCCACCACTACCAAGAAACGTAATTTTCATTTAAATCACTCATAGAGAACATAGGATGATATCACATCGAAGCAGTATTGATTTGTCCTTTTTAAGACACAGGTTCTCATTTTCAATGATGACTTTATCTCCCAATTTAACATCATCACTATCGCTGAACATCAATACGTTTTGACCAGGAGCAGCCAGCTGTTTCCAGTTTCCGTCCATTGCCTGTGTTTTATCGTTCAGCTTGACCTGTATCATATTTCCGTCAACAGCTGCGACATTACCCACTTCGCCCTTATCTATGATTTTGCTTGCCATGTTAATGGCTATATTCTGCTGGACGATTTGCTCGGTTAGCTCCTGTCTGAATTTAGTCAAAACCTTAACATCATTGTCAATAGTGATATTCAAATGCCTTTGAGCCTCGGAAGCTGAGAATTTAGGTTCCTGAATCAAAACATCAAATTTATCCCCAACAGTAGGGGTTTTTGATGCAACTTCGCTCAGGATTTCCTCAAAAATATCTCCCATATATCTTAGACTTTGTGATGCTTTCCATTTTCTGGATATCAATGTTTCAGCCATCTTTTTGGCGAAATTGTTACCGAATATAATAATTCCTTTCTCACCAGCCTTACGTGAAGTTACCTCAGAGCCTACAAGTTCAACAAGTTGATATCCATTTGTAGTCCCATAAATCCTGCGCCTTTTTGTTTCAAAAGTTCCTTTAGTGCTAACTTCACCTCTAACTGTGTTTCCAACAATTTTTAGCTTATTTGCATCATCAGTAATTTTAATTGAGATTCCAAGCTCAGAAGCTCTTTTATCAAAATCATCGTCATTTGATATTTTTCCATCATATAATTCTTTTTCTAACTTTTCCAAATTCTCTTTATCACCGAAATACCCTATCTTTCTTTTATCACTCGCCATTACACATCCTTTTTTACCTATGTAAGCAATAATTAAGCTCATTAAATATCCCCTAATTATATAATATATCCTAAAATTTTTAGAATATCAAAATTTATTAACTTATTAATAAGTATATTCATCATACATTATAAGTTTATACAATAATTCAAAAATTCTAATTAATGATTAACAAAACAAAAAAATAACCAAATAATATCTAAATCAAACAAAAAGCCATGCTCTTCTTAAATGAATGAATATGTTTAAATAATAATATTAACTAAAATATGTATAGAATAATTCTTAATTATTTATCATTATAAATAGCTATAATGATTATAAAATTATAAGGAGAAAAACTTATGAAAGATCTCAATAAGATGTTTAAACCTGAATCTGTGGCTGTTATTGGAGCATCCAACACCCCTGGAAAAGTAGGATACATCATCGTGGATAACCTCATAAACGACGGTTTTGAAGGTGAAATATATCCTGTAAATCCAAAAGGTGGAGAGATTCTAGGCAAAAAAGCATATGCAAATATAAAAGACATACCTGGAAAAGTAGACTTGGCGATAATAACAATCCCTTCACCATTCGTAAATCCGACCGTTAAAGACTGTGGTGAAAAAGGCGTGGAAAACATGGTAGTTATTACAGCCGGTTTTAAGGAAGTAGGCGAAGAAGGTGCTAAATTAGAAGCTGAACTAACAGCCTTAGGTGAAGAATACGGTATAAACATTATTGGACCAAACAGTTTAGGAATTACCGATTCACACACACCGTTAAATGGATCATTTTCACAAATGATGCCACCAAAAGGAAACATGGCATTTATCTCACAAAGTGGAGCTATGATGGTGGCAATTATCGACTGGAGCGTAACTTCAGGAATAGGATTCAGTAAAGTTATCAGTTTAGGTAACAAGGCAGGAGTAACCGAAATTGAACTTCTGCAATACCTGGCCGAAGATGACGAAACTGCAGTAATTATCTGTTATTTAGAATCCATTTCAGACGATGAAGACTTCCTAAGGACCATGAGGGAAACTGCAGTCAAAAAACCAATTATCGTGCTTAAATCCGGTTCAAGTTCTGCAGGAGCAGCCGCTGCATCCTCACACACAGGAGCGCTGGCCGGCAGTGACTTGGCATTCGATACATCCTTTAGACAATCAGGAATAATGCGTGTAGAAACAATGGCGGAATTATTCGACTTAGGTTTAGCATTCTCCAAAGCACCGCTTCCAAAAGGTGACAATGTAGCTATCATTACCAACGCAGGTGGTGGGGGAGTACTTACCGTGGATGCGATGGAAAAAGTTGGTCTAAACCTTGTTCAGTTCGATGAAGAGACAACCGCAAAACTGAAAGAATGCGTTACTGAAGAAGGAAGTGCCAAAAACCCTATTGACGTATTAGGTGACGCACCGGTAAGCAGATATAAAGAATCATTGGAAATTGTCTTAGGATATGATGATGTTGACAGTTTAATTATTATGGTATGTCCTACAGCATCAGCAGATCCTGACGGAATTGCACAAGCAATCCTTGAAGAGAGAAAAGAATTCGACAAACCAATTATCGTTGTAAACATGGGTGGACCATCCTTTGAAGCTGCAAATGAAGCTTTAAGAGAAAATGGTGTTCCAACATACGTATTCCCTGAAACTGCAGTAACTGCACTTGAAGCAATGACAAGATTTGCAAAATTAAAAGAAAGAGAATACGACGATGTTGTCGAAAAAGTTGATGATGTTGACAAAGATGCAGTAAAAGCAATATTCGACAAGGTAAAAGCTGACGGCAGAGACACATTACTTGGTAGTGAAGCATATGCTGTAGCTGAAGCTTACGGAATTTCAGCAGCACCAATCAAACTATCCACAAGTGCTGATGAAGCAGCACAGCTCGCTGAAGAAATGGAATTCCCGGTTGTGCTTAAAATTGCATCAGATAAAATCTTACACAAATCAGATATCGGTGGTGTAAAAGTCGGAATTGAAACTGCTGAGCAAGCAAAAGAAACATTTGACGAAATCATGGCAAATGCAAAAGCTGCTCACCCAGACATCATTCCTGATGGTGTTGAAGTGCAGAAAATGATGGACTCCGGTGAAGAAGTCATTGTAGGTATGATTCGTGACAAACAATTCGGACCAATGATTGCATTCGGTATGGGTGGAATCTACGTTAACCTAATTGAAGACGTTTCATTCAACCTCGCAAAAGGATTAAGTTCACAGGAAATTGATGAACAAATCGAATCCACAAAAGTATCCAAATTACTTGCAGGATACAGAGGAGAAGCACCTTGCGATGTTGAAGAAGTCAAAGAAGCTATTAAAAGGGTAGCAAGATTAACCTTAGACTTCCCAGAAATATCCGAGCTAGACATAAACCCAATCTTCGTTTACGAAGAAGGTTCAAGCGCACTCGATATCAAAATCAAATTATAATTTCTCTTTTGAGAAATTACTCTTTTTTTCTTTTTTTAGTCACTTATGGTGATGCTATGAATGGTGAACTTGATTTGGAACTTTATACTATTTCTATTATACGTTTGAACACTGCTTTTGGCAAATTGGAAGACAGTGAAGATGAAGCAATTGAATTATTCAATGAAAGTGCAAAGGATTTGCAGACATTATATGAAGACATATTAAATGATTTAGACCAGGATGAAGTAAATTTTGGTGAATATTATCCGTTTTTTGAAAACGGAAAACAGACATTTCCGGAATATATTTCTGCATTAGGCACAATTGAAAATGAAAAGCTGGAAGAACCCATAAGCAAACTAATCAATATATTTAACAATTTAAACAAAATTGCAGGCGCTTTTCCCGCACAAAATGAAGTGATAAAATGAATGAAACCTTAAAAAAAATAGGAATTACAACCGAAGAGAGATACGAATGCATTTATACAACAATCGATGAGGAAGGAAACAAAAATTCAGCGGCAATCGGCCTTAAATACTTCGGCAGCGACAATATAGGATGCAGAATATTTGAAGGATCAAAAACCCTTGAAAACATCCAAAAAACTAAAAAATATGTTATAAACATAACACAGGACCCATTGATTTTTACAAAATCAACTATCGACAAGCTTTCTGATGAATATTTCACAGATGACAGCGACATTGCAATTTTAAAGGATGCCGGTTCATATATCATTGTTGATGTTGTTGACATTAACGAACAAAAGCCAGAAAACACTCCAATTGACAATGACCAGAGCATCTTCATGATTAAAGGCAAAATCAGCAAAATCGTCATTAACGATGAAAGCATTAAGGCATTTAACCGTGGACTAAGTGGAATAATTGAATGTCTTGTCAATTTCTCAAGATATAAAATCGTGGACGATGAAAAAAGAACCGAATATATGGATAGAGTCATTGAAAACAACAGGATGATTCAAAGAATCGGAAATGAAAAAACAAAAGAGTCAATGGAACTAATAAAAAAAGAATATGAAAAAAATTAAAAAAGCATAGTTAAATTAACTATGCTTCCCAATATAAATCTTCTTGAGAAATTGTTTCTTTTAAAATACCTAAATCTACTTCAAGTGCTTGGAATGCATCTACATCCGCTTTGAAACTGTCATCAATACCAGATATGAATGGGAAGCTTTCTAAAGAGCTAGCTTCTAAATCTGCATCAGAGACAATGTCTTCAGGTAAAAGACTTACTACATCAGCAGCATTACCTGCTGCCACATTTTCGTTAATGTAGTCAGTAGCTTCTTTATGGATGTCTAAAATAGTTTTCACAGTATCTTCATGGTTTTTAATGAAATCATCAGATGCAACAACTACACAACATGGGTGATTTGGTAATATTTCTTGACTGTCTGCTAAAACAGTGTTTCCTTCTTGAGCTTCAGCAATGCTTACATAAGGTTGGAAAGTAATGATTCCATCAATTTGTTTGGTTTTTAAAGCATCGTTCATTGAAGGTACTTTCATAGCAGATTCTTCAATATCATCTAATGATAATCCATTTTGTTTTAAGTAGTATGCGAGCAATACATGTTGAATTGAAGCATCACCAGGAGTAGCTATGGATTTACCAGCTAAATCAGCACCGGATGTGATACCGGATTCATCAGTTACAACAATTCCACTACCTTCAGTTTGAGCAGCAGAAATAACTTTTACAGGGACTCCCTTTTCAACAGAGGACAATACTGGTGCAATACCTACGTAACCAACATCAATGTCCCCACTTGCCATAGCAGTCATTAAGTCTCCACCATTATTGAACTGAACGAGTTCAGTTTCAATACCTGCGTCTTTATATTTACCTTGAGCATCAGCTACAAATAAAGCAGCATCGTGATCGGAAGGTAAATATCCGATTTTTACAGTGTTGTCTCCTCCACCTAAAAAGTCGAAGAAACCTGCACTAGCTGAACCCATTACAAGGAATGCAGCAAGTGCCAACACTAAAACAAATGTAATTTTTTTATTCATATATTTCACCGTAATTGTAAGTTAACTTAATTACAATTATACTTTAAGAAATTTAATATTTATAAATTGCTTTTTTATTAAGTTAACAATTGTTATACTGAATCCCTAAAAGTAGTTTATCAAACAAGATATTTAAAGTTTATCAAAAAAAATTCATTTTCCAACTAAGGCAGTATCAACATATTCTGCAAGTTCAGAGCTCTTGTCCAAATCAATATTTTCAATATTGTTGATGCTAGTCTGCTTATTATTCATAGATAACATTACATGAGTGTTGATATAACCATCCTGCTCAATTAACTTTAAAATTCTTTTACCATAGGTCAAATCAGGATTAGATATTCTATTTAACATGAAATTTAAAGTGGAATAATCATTAATGCCTAAAACTTCACACATGCCATACATTTCATTAATTATCTCGGCAGCCCAATCTTTAAGAGTTATCTCTTCACCATCTTTCAATAATCTCATTGACTCATCATAAGCTCTCTCGGCAGTATTTATTTCATTGATTGCAGCTTCCTTTTGCCATAAAGGATAATCAGACTCTTCCTTAATAAACATGTAAATCAAAAAGAAATGTAAAAATTTCATATCCCTTCTTACATGACCGCACTGATAAAATGGATTAATGTCCAAGGTACGTATTTCAACATATTCGATTCCATCACTTTTAAGAGAATTTAACATGTCCTTAGGATTCTTTGGTTTTAAACGTATCTGTGTGTATAGCTCTTTAGCTTCAGACAAATCACCATCTTCAATGAATCCTTCAACATCCCTGACAAATTCATCAACAGAGACATAAGAAGGATATAACTGTTTTAAATTTTTATATCCGCAGGAAGCATTTCTAAATGAAGGGCCTTTGGTTGAATAGAAACTGTCATGACCGTCCTGAGCATCCATTAAATTGATAAACTCGCTGGAAAAGGTTTTATGAGCGCTAATTGAACAGCCAGTAAGATAAATAATCAGCCAGCAGTATCTCAAATAATTTCTGGTAATCTTTAGATAAACTTCATTTTTAAATTCTTTAAATGTCAAATCCCTATCTTCAAGGGAATAGACTTTATTTAGAAACACATCACTAAAAGAAAAGTTAAAATGAATCCCTGAAATCATCTGTTTTTTAACGCCATACTTTTTAGCTAGCTTTTCACGATACTTCTGTGATTCTGCACCCTCTTCAGAGTATTGTGCAATCGGTATTTTATTTTTATCCGGCAAAATACATGGAATTGAATGAAACCACAGATATTCATCTTCGGGAAGTGAAGAATTGACTAAATCAGACAACAATAAAAAATTATCAAAAGCTTCATCAATAGAATCAAATGTTGGTGTTATTATTTCAATTTGGCTTTCTGAAAAATCAGTGGTAACTAACGGATTTGTTAATTTATCACCAAAAATTGCAGGATGAGGAGTTAGGGACAATAATCCATCACTTTTAGCCCGTAAACTTTCCCATTCTATACCAAATGAACCTGCTAAGATTTCATCTGCAGAAAGGTTAGATAGATTTTTAAAATTCATTTTCTCACTACTAATTTAAACTTAATAATTATATATAACTTAGTCTAATTTACCGTAATCTTCAATCAGTTTCTCAATTTTGCATCCATTATGCATTGAAGAAATAATCTCTTTTCCAGGATTGGTACGTTTTTTTATGCGCCTGTATAATGGTTTTAAAAATTCCTCTTCACCAATTCCTCTTTCTTCAAGACCGAATGCAGCCAAATCAACAATTTCTTTAGATAGTTTACATACATCCTTTATATCGACAAATGATGGAAGCTCATCTCGAATTAAAAGTTTTCTAAGCTCTCCCGCCGTATAACCATTATTATAGATAACTTCATCATCATCAACAATTTTCTCCAATTCATCCAAATTGTCTTTTAGGCCAACATGAAAAGCGGCAACACACATTGAATCCCTAATCGGTTGAGTGCAAATGCTTCTAAATTCTACAGTCCCTCTGAATGTCAGATTAATGAATTTGAATGGCCTTAAATATTTTATATCACTGATACATGGTTTAATGTCAATGTCACGGTACTCGCCATTATTATAGATTTCACCACGGACAAAATCCTGGCCAAAATAATCAAGCAGATTCATGGATTCGAAATTAATATATGCTCCATCGCGCATTACACAGTACATATTTAGAGATTCAAGGTATGACTGAAGGCTTTCAATATCCTTAAAGTCAACATCATACACCCCAATATTGTGAGGATTGATTCCATGTGTAGAGTATTCCCATAGGGGATCTCTAAAGCATGTCACATGTTTATTTTCATCCAGCAGAACTGAATTAGAAAACAATAATGCTTTGATAGGTTCAATTTTTGAAAAGACATTGATAGTCTTAATTAAATCATCCCTGTGAACATCGATTTGAACCTGTGATGCAGATGAAAACATGCCATATTCAGGGTATTTGTGAAAATGCATCGGAACATTTTCATACTTTTTAATGGATTTCAAATGATGATAAAGCATCAGATACCTTTCTGACGGAATAGGCTCATGAATATTATATTTTCTATACGGATTAATACCCATTCCGGTTAAAGTATGATTATATTCTTCAAATGATTCTTTTACAAAAGAGTAATACTCACCAAACCGTTCATTTATTGCAAAGAGGTCCTTTTCACGACCCATTGCAAACTCTATATTGTTATATGAACAGTCATAGCATACAATATCATCAGTTTCTGGGTTTTTAAGTGAAAATACATTTCCATCATAGTCAATTCCATCTTCTTTAAAATCCGAATAATAATTCTGGAATTTATCAGTGACTTTATGGACCACATCAAAATTCACTGCTTGTTTATCAAGATTGACAATCGGAATTTCGATTTCAATGCCTATGAAATCCTTTTTTTGGTTTGTTGGTTTGATAAACTCATCATAAAGTTTGTTTCTTACAGTTTCCGGACTAATCATTATCCTCATCCTGATTGATTGTCTTTAAGAACTCTTCTATAGCTTTTTCATGTTCTTCGGTTAAAATGAATTCATTTTTGTGCTCTTCACTCTCGAATATGATATTTCCATCAATCAAACCAAACAGCTTGTTCAGTTCAACCTGCTTCCAGTTTGCATCATCATTGAGTGGAGTTGAAGCAACAAGAAATCCTTCTTCATTTTTAAGATAATAAAGAGAATCCCTCATATTAGAATGAATATAAGTTAAGTCCCCATCATAAATCATTAAATTAAGCTTGTTGTTTTTTGATAAGTCTGATACGACATTATTCAGTAGGTTAAAACGTTCCTTTATGGTAGATGGAGCCCCTTTAGCATTTTCAAATTCGTTGACTTTGTCAATAATGTAAAGAAGAATCCTTTCTGAATCAGTATCTCCATTTTCTCTTTCTTTGTATTTGTCAAGCTCAGGATAGTCGAAAATTGTTCCATTGTGAATCAACATCCATGATCTGTTATTGTCATCGGCTTCGATAAAGGGATGGCAATTTGGAGATATTATCTCACCTACTGTTGCTAATCTTATATGAGCAAAAACGTTTTTTCCAATAATAGGATTGGATAATATATCTTTTAAGTGCTGACTGCATGTTGCTTTTACTGGCTCTTTATTTATAACAAATTCATCGGATTGCATTGTTGCTAATCCCCATCCATGTGGATGTTCATTAGAGTGATTATAAAAACATTCAAGACATTCATTTACTTGTTTTGGCGTATTTGAATTAAAACAAAAAATTTCACACATATATTATCCTCCCATTATTTTATTATCACAATTGTTATATTGCAATAACATATGTTATATGGTTAATAGTATATAAAGATTTTTGATATTAGCCACCATAGATAATCTGAACCAGATTAATTTCATCCCCGTCATTTATTATGCTTTCCTCAATGGTCAGCTCACCATTCTTCTTAGCGACAATTGTCTGGGAAGACAAATTCAATTCATTTAACAAATCATTAATAGTATAGTTTTCTTTTAAATCTCTATTTTCATCAATATCCTTAAATTTTAATCTGAAATTCATTTTTTCACCTCAAATATTTTGATTTACGATTTTAGCGACTTTTTTTGCAATTGCAACAATAGTCAGAATAGGTGGCCTTCCTGGAGCTTCAGGAATTACACTAGCATCACAGACATACAAACCCTTTATTTTGCTTTCGAAGTTATTGTCCACAACCTCCCCAATAGCTGCAGTTCCACCGGGATGTGCACCTTTAAGAGGTGTTGCAACAATAGAATCCGGATCAACTCCCATTTTTAGAAGTAATTTTACAGCCTTCTGATAACCTTCCTTAATTAAATCAGCATCAACTTTTGTGAGAGTTTTTTCGACATTGCCTTCCTTGTCAATTTTTCCAATGCATGTATCTGCAAACTTTAACATCAAACCGATTACATCCCTATCACGAGCTTTAATGCCTTTTTCCTCAATCAATGGAAGCAATTGCATTGAATAATGTGGTGATAAAAAATAAGGTCCAAATTCGGCCTTTACACCCATCATCAGTTCATTTTTAAGATTTGCATCTTCAAGATATCCTCCTATTGTTGTGAAAATATCAAAAAATATCTGATCGCCCACATTTTCAATTCCGGAATTCTTTAAAATTATAGGAGTATTTAATGCTCCCGCAGAAACAATGACCTTTTTTGCTTTAAAGACATGCTTTTCATTGTTGGCATTTATTCCCACCACCCCAACAACGTTACTGTTTTCATGCAATATTTCAAAGACGTTAAAGTCAGATATTAAATCAGCACCATATTCCAGCGCTTCATCAACAAAGTATGTTGCATCCCATTTTGCATCAAACAGACATCCGTTTACACATTTTCCGCAAAGCCTACATTTATCAAACTCAATGAATTTTGGCATCGGCTCGACAACATAACCTAATTCATCACCTGCTTTAGCTATTAACTGTGTAGAATTTCCCCATAGTTTTTTTGGAAAATATATTACCTTAAGCTCCCCGCTTGCCTCCAGGAGTTCTTCAAAAATATCCAAATTCTTATCTTCAAACTGCTGCATTATCGAATTTGAATAACATCCACTGCATGAAAAGCAGGCATTCCCGATTGAAGAGGTGGTTGTTCCGCCAATCTCTTCAATGTTTGTTAACTCCAACGGCTTAGATAGAAATTCATAACCTTTTATATCTTCAGCAGACAAATTGTTTTTCAGATGAATTTCTTTGACTTTCATGTGTTTGACATAGCTACCATCATCTTGTCTTGAGCCCTTTTCAAGAATTAGGACTTTATTTCCGTTTTGGCTCAAATCCTTTGCTACTGTGGCGCCTCCAGCACCTGTTCCTATAACAATTACATCATATATTTTTATTCCTCCACAATAATTAACAATTGTTATATTAATTTGGTCAGTTAAAAATATTTCTACTTTCAAAACGGAATTTTTGGCAAAATATTTATACTATCATAAATATCATATTATAATATGGAAAAAATAACTATTGTTATATTATTATATTTTTCCATATCTCGGGCAAATAAGGGTAAAACAAATTGTTTTAAGAAATTTAATAAGTATTAATGAGTTAAAATTTAATATACTCCCCAAAAATTTTAAACCTTGAATATCCAACCGATTAAATAAACTTCATTAATATTAAGGAGCATGAAATATGCTCTTTTATTAAATTTCTAAAAAGGGAGGCTTAGATGAATCTAGAAACTAAAATAGAAATTGTCAAAGATATCTTAAAAGATAAAAAAGTCGCTATAGGATTTTCAGGAGGTGCAGACTCAACACTAATAGCTTATTTGTCTTCAAAAGTCGCAAAGGACACATTAGCAATAACCATTAATAATCATTTATTGCCATCAGGTTTTGTTGAAAATACCGTTGAAGTTGCAAAATCCTTTAAAATCAAACACGAAATAGTTGACATCGACTTTTACGAAAATGAATATTTCCTGTCAAATGACTCCAAAAGATGTTATACCTGCAGAAACCTAATGTATTCCAATATCAAAAAAATAGCTAACAGTAAAGGATTTGATTTTATTTGTGACGGAAATAACATTAGTGATTTGGTAATTGATAGACCCGGAATATTGGTAACCTATAAAAAAGGTTTCAAAACTCCGTTTATCGAAGCAAAACTAACATCTAAAGAGATTCATGAATATCTGAATAAAAACAATATTCCATATTCAAGATCAACAACATGTCTTGCAACAAGAATTCCTACAGACACACCAACTACAAAAGAGAAAATAGATAGGATTAGTTATTGTGAAGACTTTATTTCAAATAATACAGCTTGTGAGATTGTAAAAGTTAGAGATTTGGGAAAATATGCCATTTGCGAAGTGGATAACTTAGATGAAATCTTAAAAGATGACAATTATACTACCATAAACAGTCAGTTAAAACAGCAGGGATTTAAAAAAGTGGCTCTAAACTTATCCCCGATTGATGACGATGAATTTATCAGCATTGATTATAAAGATGAAAGATTCAGCTATCAACTCCCTTTTACAATTGACTTGGAAAAAACAAAAGAACAGCTTAAAAACGAAATGATAAACGGAAATGATAAAAAAATTACAACTGAAAAAATTGACATTTATAAAAACGGATTAATAAAAGGACATGATTTAAAATCATATGAAATTGCATTAGACCAATTTATGGAAATACTGCCAAAATTAAGAAGAAACGTTTAAAGGTGAAATTATGCCAACAAGATACATTGGAGATGGATACTGGGAAATTGCTTCCCGTCAGATGAGTATAGTAACTAGAAGCGAACAGGAAAGATTTAAAGATGCTACAATAACCGTTATCGGTTGTGGTGGAATCGGTGGAGAAACCATAGAAATGCTTGCAAGAATGGGAGTTGGAAAACTTGTTTTAGTTGATAAGGATGCATTTGATTTATCAAACCTAAACAGACAGACTTTAGCAAGCATAAAGGATTTGGGACTTGATAAAAGTGCTGTAGCTAAAGAAAAAGTCAGATTGATTAACCCTTACGTTAAAGTGGAAACATTCAATGAACATATCGATCAGACAAACATCAACAAAGTCATAGAAACTTCAGACATCGTTATTGATGCACTCGACAACGTTTTAACAAGAGTGATTGTCTCAAGAGCCGCCAAAGAAAAAGGAATTCCATATATACACGGAGCAATTCACGGTACAATGGGCCAAATCAGCGTATTTTTACCTAATAGCGATAAGACTTATGAAGAAATGTTTAACTTGCCTTCAATTGGTAAAGACCTGACAGAAGAAGTTATTAATGCATTAAAAAATGTTACTTCAGGAGTTCCGCCAGTCATCGGACCAACACCGAATCTCATTGGCTGTCTTGAAGCGTTTGAAGCATATAAAATTATAACTGGAGTAGGTAAAGTAACCGTTGCCCCAAATATTTTGACATTTGATTTACTCGATTTAGGTTCATTTTCACTTGATGAACTTTAAATCATCTATTTTTCCAGGCTTATACGTTCAGGTGACGTATAAACTGTAAACCTATTATCACGAACAAAACCAACCATCGTAATATTACCTGCACGGGCAACATCAATACCTGAGGATGCAGGTGCAGCATTTGAAATTATTATAGGAATTCCAACACGGATTACTTTAATTAACATGTCAGCAGGCATTCTGCCACTATATGAAATATAACATTTAGAAAAGTCATAACCCCTTTTTGCAGCAGCTCCAATCACCTTATCAACTGCCACATGACGGCTGACATCTTCACGAATGATTATTTCCCCACCATACTTTAGCTGGGCAACATGAACCCCTGCCGTCTTTTTCCAGATTTTAGCCTCATCAGTCAGGTGCTTTATGTCTTTGATGATTTGTGTTGCATCTATTTTTAAATTAGAAGTATTCGGTTCAATTGTTTTTAGTTCAGATCTTATTCCTCCGGCATTGTCTGAGTTTACACCCTGATATTCCAGAAGCCTGCATACACATGCATGCTCACAATTGCCTTTCCTCTCCTGAACAATTCCTTCCTGTTCCAAGTCCTCTTCAGGATTGTGAGTCAATTTTGTTGTAACCAATACGTTTGTCCCATCCAGTTCTATTGACTGGATATCAGAATAATCCTTGATTAAACCTTCACCAAGACAATAGCCAACAGCAAAATCTTTCAAATCCTTTGGATAAGTTGAAAATTTCCTTGGAGGAAGATAATCAATAAATAAATAGGTATACTCATCATCAACGCTGTTTTCCGTGATGGTTTTATATTTTCCATCTTTCCATTGGATTACTTCAGTTTGTCTTAAAAATTCCATGATTAATAATATTAACAATTGTTATATTTATAATTATAATAATAAGTTGCAAAAGAAATTAAAGCAATAATAATAGAATTGATTGCCATGTTTACTTATCCAAAAAAACTAAACCGAAAAGAATTGAAAAAAATTTCCAAATATTCATGTGACGATGAAATAAAAGATGCATACATCAAATATTTATCAAATTACTCATTTAAAGAGTTTGTTAAGTATTGTGAAGAAAATAGTGATAAAAACCTAGAAGAATCACTTTTTAAATTCACAGACTTGCAGTTAGAGAAATTTGAACCAAACTCATTGATTTGGGTTTCACACGTACTAATTAACTTTTTAATCTATTTTGAAGTCAATTTGGATTATGGCGAATATTATGATGCCTATGCATCTGCACTTCAGTTTACAGTCCTGTATTGTGCCATGAAAATGACATTAAACAAGATTTCTTTAGAAGAAGTTGAATTTCCAAAACATTCCAAAAACTGTTTTGAAAAATTATTTGACAAAAAACCTGATTTTAGATTCAATTTAGAAAAAGACTGCAATTTGGCGTACAATTCATACAATACCAATTTTGAGTTTACAAGCGAAGAATTCTACGCTAAAATGAAAACACATTTTGATGAAAATTATTAAAAAAATAGTAAAAAAGGAGTTATCTACAATAACTCTTTTCTTAAATCAATTGTATCCTTTAAATCCGGACCGGTTGAGATAATAGTAACCGGAACACCGGTTTCAGTCTGGATATCTTCGATGAATGCTTTTGTCTCAGCAGACAAATCATCGTAGTTCTGCACACGAGCACAATCAAACAATTTATCAACACAGGTTAAAGCAATTTGAGTAGCTCCGTTTATTCTGCATGACTCTTTAGCAAGTTCCATGTCAAAGTAACCGATTCTTCTACGACGACCTGTGACAACACCGTATTCTTCAAGACCTTTGCTTTCAGCTTCTTCCTGAGTCATTTCAGTTGGGAACGGACCTTCCCCAACACGGGAAATGTAAGCTTTAAACACGTCAATGACTTCATCTACTTTAGTTGGTCCCACACCAACATCAGCAGCAAATGTAGATGCAGTAGTATCTTTACTGGTTACAAATGGATAAGACCCATAATAAAGTGATAGAGCAAAACCTTGTGATCCTTCAATAAATACATCTTCACCATTATCGATAGCTTCATTACATGCAACAGAAACATCAGTAATGTAATCTTCAAGTTCCGGAATGTCACGAGCCAAATCAATAGTCCTCATTACACGGTCTGAATTGGCTGGTCCGCAGCCTGAACCTGTACTTCCTATTTTTTTAGCTAAATGTTCTGAACTTTTATCCCTGTTCATGTGGTCTTCGCAGATAATAGCACATCTTGGATCAACACACATTCTTTCTTTTACATTATATTTTTTCAAGTCTTCAAATTCTTTAAATAATACATCCGGATTTACTAGAACTCCTGCACCAATCATGAGTTTAGCATCGGTATGTACAAAACCTGATGGGGTTAATCTCAAACCATATTTTTCACCGTTGAATTCAACAGAGTGCCCTGCATTTGGCCCTACTCCTGCACGAGCAATTATATTCGGTTTATCAGTGTCACAAAGGTAAGTAATACATTTTCCTTTACCTTCGTCACCCCAAGCTCCACCAACTAAAATACTACAAGTCATTTAATAACTCCTTAAAATTAATAATTGAAAATTTAGAAAATTTCCGTAACACTAATATTATATCATTTATGATTAAAAAGCTTTTTGAATATACAATGTTCAATCACAATATCACATTAATATAAATATTAAGTAAAATAGAAATATATAACATTATTAAATAAAACTCAAGGTAATTCATATGCATATTGAAAGACAATATAGAGAACTTGAAAAAGTCGAGGAAGTGCGTGTTTATAATGTACGCCCTGACGAAATCTTTAATGAGGTTCCTCCCGTTAAGAAACCTGAAAAGGTTCGTTTTAGTAATGTTATGAAACATGTGCCTTCAGACATAAATGTATTTTTACCTATCGACGACGGTGAAGATTACATAGTCGAAAGAGTGGGCTGGAATCTACTTGAAAGAACAAATGTTACAT
Source organism: Methanobrevibacter sp. (assembly GCA_017459665.1). Classification (GTDB taxonomy): domain Archaea; phylum Methanobacteriota; class Methanobacteria; order Methanobacteriales; family Methanobacteriaceae; genus Methanocatella. Next base: position 21,876 of record JAFUCN010000083.1, read on the forward strand.
TGGAAGATGTTGAAGGCCGTAAATTCAGCCAGATTTCACCATTCTACTATGAAATATTTCATGAAGCTTTTAAAGAAGTTTATAAAACTAAAAAAACAAAAGCCATGAGAGTTTTCTATTATCTAAGCGATAGGATTCAGACCCTTGCAAATGTTCACATCCTCTGTGATGAAGGCGAAATTTATGCAATTTCCGATTTAAAAAATACAACAGGAGAAGACAAAACTTTTGAACAACAGCAAATGGAAGATGATGAGAACAAAGCCAATATGATTGAATATTTCTCACAAACCGGAAGTTACTATAAAACCAGAGATGAATTTACCTGGACACCCGGTATTTACAATATCATAAACCGTTCAAAAGAACCTGGAGATTCCCACTATAACATCATATTCGATTTGGTGATTCCTGAAGACAAACCATTAGTCGAAGAGCTTCTTGATACTATGAGTCCTGAAACTGACACATATGAAAACATCATCCGTATCAAAACACCAGGAGGACACATAAAATACCTGGACACTTATCTTTACTCAAAATTCGATGAAAATGGTGAGGAAATCAGCCATTATGGTTTATTTAAAGATATAAGTGTGGATTCACACAAGCACATGACAAGACCTGTCGATTTCATGTTAAACGGATTCAATCACAATTCAAAATTATCATTGCTTGTAGAGCCTTTAAGTAAAAGATACGAGTTCAGTGAAGGATTCTATAAAATGATTGAGATTCCTAAAGAGGATTATATCCACAATATGGATGTCCTCGATAACATCATTGAGGATGAACCTAAAAAAGAACTTAAAAGATTAATTGCAGGAGACCTCAAAGAAGTAAATACAGTTTTCACATACAAAGTAAATGGTGATGAAGACAACATGAAAATATGTGAACTGTTCATTGAAAGATTCACCTACGGTAATAAGGACCACAGTATTGGATTTTTAACAGACATTACCCTATCACGCAAAAAACAGCAAGAACTAATAAAATCAAATGCAACCAAGAACATATTAATTAAAGAAGTGCACCACAGGGTTAAAAATAACCTTCAAGTATTGAGTAGTTTTCTAAACCTTGAGAGAAGAGCATATGGTGATAATCCAAATCGTATTTTGGACAACATGCAAGCACGTTTGTCTTCACTTGCATTGCTTCACGAGAAAACCTACAATACTGAAGACTTCATTAACATAAACCTTGAAGACTATATGAAAGATCAAGATTCAACCCTTCACATGTTATTCGGAGCAAAAGACATCAACTTCACATCAGAAGTGGACCCTGAAATCCACTTATCAATCGATGTTATTACACCACTGCTCCTAATAGTTGACGAACTTACAATGAATGCAATCAAGCATGCATTCCCAGACCCCGATATGCCGAACAAGACAATTTCTAAAAAAATTGACTTTATTGACGAACATATCTGTAAATTAATATTAAAAGATAATGGAGTTGGACTTAAAGACCCTGATGCATTAATCAACCACAATTTAGGTTGGGAAATTATCAACAATTTAACTAGACAAATTAACGGAGAATTAGAGATTTTAGACTGTGAAAAAGGAACTGGATTTAAAATTATATTCCCAGTAAATTTAGACCATACAATAGCATATCACCGCGAAATGTGGGAGCGTGAGGAAAAATGAGAGTTGAAAAAGAGTATAGGCGTTTAGAAAACACCGAAGAGGTTCGTATTTACGATATCACTGAAAAGGAACTATTTGTACAAGTGCCTAGAGAATTTGATTTGCCGGATTTTCCATTTGAAAAAACATTGAGCAATATCACAAATGATATTGATATTTTTATACCTCATGAAGATGGAAAAGATTTTATCGTGCACAGATTAGGTTTGGGTGCACTATCCAGAGGAGAAATAACACATGCAGACGTTTCTGGACGTTTACTTAGTAAAACATCCCCAGGATTTTACAAAATTTTAGCTGAACCGCTAAGAGAAGTGTATCAAACCAAAAAGACTAAAAAAATGAGATTTTTTTATCATTTCCATGAGAAATTAGCCAGATTTTCAAATGTTAAAATCATAAGCGACATGGGCAAACTAATATTAATCTCAGACCACAGGGACAATAGTGAAAGCAGATTGCATGTATCTAATGATGACACATCTGGTGAAAAAGCAAATCTGATTGAATATTTCTCCCAGACTGGAAGTTACTATAAAATCAATGACAGATATTCCTGGACACAAGGTATCTATAACATTATCAATCGTCAAAGAGAAGAAAACGACGAATACTACAACATTGTTTTTGATTTGGTGATTCCTGAAGACAGACCGTTAGTTGAAAAAATTCTTAGAGAGCTGGATGCCGGAAGAACTACATACGAATCAGTAATCAGAATCAAAACTGATGATGGAACAATAAAATATGTTGAAATTAACCTTTATTCAAAATTTGATGAAAATGGAGAATTGGTAAGCCGTTATGGTTTAATGAAAGATGTGAGTACCGATTCCAACAGGAAAATGACAAGACCTGTCGACTTCCTGCTTAAAGGGTTTAAAAACAATAAAAAGCTTGCATTATTAATCGAACCGTTAAATGTAAAACAATATGAATTCTCAGAAGGTTTCTATCACCTCATAGAAATTCCTCCGGAAGAATATAAACACAGCAGAAAAGTATTCGAGAATATCGTTGAAGAAGATGTTCAGTGCAGAATCCTGGAACTGCTTAATGGCGAAACCAATGAACTTTCTGAAAGATTCACATACAAAGTTCACGGTGATGAACACAACCAGAAAATGTGTGATATCTATCTTGAAAGATTCGAATTCGGCCAAGACACTCACAGTATCGGATTTATAACCGACATTACTGAAGAGAGAAACAAACAGATGGAACTGATGGAAGCTAACGAACATCAAACCATTCTAATTAAAGAAGTGCACCACAGGGTTAAAAACAACCTGCAGGTACTTAACAGTTTCCTGAATCTGGAAAAAAGAGCATATAAAAACAAACCGAATGTAATCATTGACCATATGCAATCCAGGTTATCCTCACTTGCTATCCTTCACGAAAAAACCTACAATACCACTGACTTCAAGAACATTAACTTAAGTGAGTATATTGTTGATCAGGACAGCCAGCTTAGAGGTTTAATCGGACTGAGAGATGGAATTGAATTTGAATCTGAAGTTGATGAGGATTTAGTATTAACTATTGAAGTGATTACACCATTACTTTTGGTTATTGATGAACTAACCATGAATGCGATTAAACACGCATTCCCTGACAAGTCAGTTCCAAACAAAAAAATCGTCAAGAAAATCACTAGAATTGATGAAGACACCGCTCAATTGATTTTAAGAGACAATGGAGTAGGTATCGAAGACCCTAAAGCAATTACTAAAAATCTCGGATGCGAAATTATCAAAAATCTAACAAAACAGCTAGACGGACATATCGAATTATTCCAACACGAAAACGGAACAGGGTACAAACTGATTTTCCCAATAACCATGGAACATACAATAGAAGGATGAGGTTTTAAATTAAATTTAAATAAGATAAAAAATAGATAATTAAAATTGTTAATTGGAAGGATAATATGAATGAAAGAATATTAGTTGTAGAAGACGAAGCTATTACTGCATTGGATTTAAAATATAGTTTAGAGGAATTAGGTTACGAAGTTATTGATACTGTTGATACTGGACAAGCTGCAATTGATACAGCAGCAGAGCAAGTTCCAGATGTAGTTTTAATGGATATTAAATTAAAAGGAGACATGGAAGGTATCGAAGCAGCAGCAGTAATCTCAGAATGGAATATTCCAATTATTTATTTAACTGCAAACACAGATACTGATACTTTCGAAAAATCAAACGTTAAAGGCTCCTACGGATTTGTTTCAAAACCATACGATATTAACAAACTCGACAAAACACTTAAAATAACTATCAACAGAGCAAAACTCGAAGCTAAAAGATTAAATGATGCTAGCGGTTTTACAGAATAGATAGATTTAAATGACGGAATTAACATTAATAGAAGGTAGACCTAAGGTTTTCGTAATAAGTTCGGATAAAGAATTAATAAATGAAATCAGAGACTACGTTGAAAGTTACGAATATGACCTTGTAGGTCACGCCGGTAATAAAGGAGACATATTTTCTGAAATTGACAGAAAATCTCCTAATTTACTTTTTTTAGATACTGACCTTGAGGGTATGGATTTATTGGATTTGGCTGGAGATTTAGAGCTTTTTAATGTTCCAGTTATACTGGTTGTTGGAATGCGTTTTGACGAAACAGTAGATGAACTTTTAACCAGTAATCCTTTTGGTTACTTGCTAAAACCACTTGAAGAAGGAGAAGTACAAAGGTCTATGGCTGTTGCACTTAAAAAGCATGAACAGAACATTTTAAGTGTGAAATATGCTCAGGACAAAATCAGAGAAAAGAATGTGGAGCTTGTAATTGAAAAATCAGACTCAAGTTTTCTTTTAATCTTATGTATGGCATTGATTATTCTAGCCGTCCTTACAAGAAACGCAACCTGGCTTCAATGGTTACTCTTAATACCTACCTTAGCTATGCTTATCAACTCATTAGTTAGTATTAAAAAGCAAAAGAAAATTATCCCATTTGAAGAAGGGGAAGAACCATTCATCAGCATTTTCATCCCAGCACACAACGAAGAATATACTATCGAATCTACAATCAGAAGTGTTTGCGCATGCGAATATGAAAAAGACGGGGAACCAAACTTCGAACTTATTGTTGTAAACGACGGGTCTACAGATTCCACAGGTGAAATCCTAGCAGGACTTAAAAATGAACTTCCACAACTTAAAATCGTTACAAGACACCCTCCAAGATCTGGAAAAGGTAAAGGATTTGTTTTAAACGATGCTTTAGCCCTATCAAGAGGAGATATTATAGGAGTATTTGATGCAGACACCCAAGTTAAAACAGATTTCCTATCAACCATAGTAAAATACCTTAATGGAGAAGTTGACGGCGTTCAGTCAAGGGTAAAGATGTTTAATAAAAATGAGAACTTCCTTGCCCGTATGCAACATGTAGAGTTTGCAAGTTTCGGAAATACATTGATAGCTAAAGACAACCTGGACCAGACAGGATTTTTAGGTGGAAACGGCCAGTTTGTAAAAAAACAGGCAATTATCGAATCCGGAAGATGGGACGGTTTTGCTGTAACTGAAGATTTGAACCTTGCAATTAAGATTATCCTAAATGGTGGAAAAATACGTTACTGCGGCGAATGTGCAGTATACCAGGAAGCGGTTACCGAATGGAAAGCATTCTTCAGACAAAGAGTCAGATGGGCTATAGGTAACTTTGAGACATTATTTGTATATCTTCCTCAAATTTTAAGATCCAGAATATCAATTGCAAAGAAATTTAATGTAATTGAGCACATTTCATTTTACAGTTTTAATTTATTAATCTTTTTCGGATTCATTGTCAGTATCATAAATGTAATCTCCTGGTTCCTTTTCCATAATGTTACCATCATTAGAATGGAAGCACCATTCATTGTAGGTATCCTTTCAGTCATTTCATTCTTCCCAGGGATCATATTGGCTCTTTCAAGAGACAAACCTGGAATTCAGGAGTTCTTTAAAGATTTAATCAAATATTATGTTTATTGTTTCCATTTGATTCCATTATTCTTCTTGACAATGATGGAAATGATGACCAGAAAAGAAAGAAAATGGGCCAAAACTGAGCATAAAGGAGGCAACAAATGAGAAAACAAGACATGTTCCGTGGATTAATAATTGTAATTCTTATAATAATTATTGCAGCTAATATTAATGGAATTAATAGTTTTTTAAGTGTTCAGACTGATAAAACTGTTGATTTTGGACATAGTGTAACTGTGGTTCCTCATGCATGGAATACCACTGAAGAGTTAAACTTAACAAACCAGTCAAAAACTCCCCATGCAATAACCAATGAATATGTTTATATCGACCATTGGGACGATTGGCCTGAAGACCATATCACGGCAATCTCGGAAGCTAAATTCAGAGCAATGGAAGATGGCGGTTATAAAGTTTTGAAAAACGAATATTCAACCATTTCAGGAGTTGAAGTTTCAAAACAATATTTCTCAAATCCTTCAAGAGATAATGATGTTGTATGGAGCCATATCGGTGTAAACTATGTATTCCCTAAAGAGGATACAAATTATGCCATTCAGGTACATTACTTCACAACCCACGACTACAACAACTCCACTTTCTTAAAAGAAGTTGACGATCGTGTTGAAGACGATATGAGTAATATCCACAACAATGATTATAGAGCATTTGCATCTACAATCAGACACGGATTTGAGTTCATCTCAAACCTATCTTTTAATCAAAAAGACGATTAATAATTTTAATAGATATTAAAAATAAATTAAATAAAATATCTATTAAACTAATTTTTTTAATAGATAAAAGAAAAATTAAGTAAACTTATTTTTTGGTATACATCAACGGATGATTTTCACACATTGGGTCTTTAATAATGTTTCTTTTAAGATGATAATTCAAAAAGTATAGCATCCACTGATTAGACAGTTCCCTTAAACTTCCATCATCAAGTCTTTCATATGGAGTAAAGAAATCCATCTGATTTCCGCCGGCAACCAAAGCAATTTCATCACATTCAACCAAAATAAAGAAGTCATTGCGGATATTGTGAATATCAAAATCGTCGACAACAGAAATGATTTTATCCTTTTTGAAATTATAAAAGAAAGTATTCAGATATTCAAAATCGATGAATTTGACCTTTTTGACATTAAAGACAAATTCTTCACTGAGCAGCTGATTTTTATAATCGTATTTTGACAGGAAATCAATATCCCAAATGTTATTGTAAAAGGCTGCAAAAAAAGAATCCTCAGCAAAACGAACAGTCAGTGAATAGTCATCACCTGTTTTTGGTGAACCAAGTTCAACACCCCTGAAAGTTAAATATATGGAATCGTGAGATATTTCAAGTGCACACCATTTACCTGAGTTAGTCATTACATCACAAATCAATTTTAAAGAACGTGTATTCATCTTAACACCTTTTTATGAAATTTTCATATGCTCCTTCAATTTCATATTCTGTTTTTTCGCTGAAAGATTTATCCCATTCAAAAGGATTAATAGTAATCTGGTTGTTAACTGTTTCATTCCACTCAATTTCAAAGCCAGCATCTTTTAGTGATCTGGCTACAACTTTACCAATATCTAATGCCTTATTTTCATCATTTTCAAAATCCCCAAATGTGATTTTCAGATGATTTTCAATTAAACACTCTTCAACATCGTCAAAAGTGTAAAAACAGAAGCCATCTGGATTGAATTTGTTATTTTTCAAATGGACAAATAATTCAAATGCATCAGCCACTCCCTCTTCAATATCAAAACCGCAGTTGTGAATAGCTACAATATTATCCTTAGCCAAAGAAGTAAAAACATCCTCTAATTTATTAAAATTGTTATTTGAAGATTCATTTAAGGAAATATCAAATTGAGAAAAATCCAATTCCTCCTCAATAAACTGGTCTTCCAATATTTCCAAAATTTCATCATAGCTGAAAAATCCGAATTTAGAAAGTAAATCAATCAGGTAATCAATTTCTTCTGCTAAATCAGGATTCATATTATCACTAGTCCTCTTCTTCATCATACATTAAGATACGGGTTACATTTCCCCTTTCGGTAAATCCAGCAATTATTCTGCTTTCACCAATTTTAGCAACAGCAAAATCATCATGAGGCTTGAATCCGTATCCTTTAAGTTTTGTATAGGATTCAAAAGCTATTTTTGGATAAACCTTGAAGTTTTTCTGGAAATTGTAGAAGATGTTTCTGAATTTCAAAAGGGAATTATTCTCTTTAATCAAGTCAGATTTAATAGCTACAAATATATCCAAACCTTCTTCTGAAACGGCATAGTATGCATCCATTTTGAGAAGTGAAGTTGCTGTCATTGCTATTGTATGGCAGGTTTCAAAACTTAAACTGATGACTGGTGCGTTGAATTCGGGCAAGTTAAATTTATCACCAATCTCTTTAATTTCCACCGCAGATTTGATTAAGTCTTTGCCGAAGATGTCTTCATTGTCCCATGCCCAGGACCACTGGTTTAAATCCTGTGAGTAGAATCCCAAGATTTGTGCTGGAAATTCAATATCACCAAAAGTGATTACACCCTTTTCGATATCCAAATCGCCAACGGTTTCTCCGATTAAATCAGATAAGTTTTCCTGTTTGTCTAAAGCTAAAGCACCATATTTTGAAAAGACAACTTTGAATGTGTCATCTTCTTCAATAGCTACTGGTTTTTCTATTCTTTTCAACTTCAACACCTAAAATTCTAATTTTGAAATTCTATCCATTGCTTCTTTTGTATTTTCCAATGTATTGAATGCTGTAATTCTTAAATAACCTTCACCACTTGGACCAAATCCTGAACCAGGAGTTCCGACAACATTAGCTTCGTTTAACAGTAAATCGAAAAATGCCCATGAGTCCATATCATTAGGAGTTTTTACCCAGATATAAGGTGAACTTACACCACCGTGGACTTCAAGACCAATGTCGGTTAAACTTTCACGGATTACTTTGGCGTTTGCCATGTAATAGTCAACAACTTCTTTAATTTGTTCTTGGCCTTCAGGGGAGTAGGTTGCTTCGGCAGCCTTTTGAACAGGATAAGAAACACCATTGAATTTTGTGGTTTGTCTCCTGTTCCATAACGGATTAATCTCTACTTGGTTTCCTTCACTGTCATATCCCATCAGTTCTTTAGGAACAACTGTATATGCACAACGGGTTCCTGTAAAACCGGCTGTTTTTGAATAGCTCTTAAATTCAATTGCAACCTCTTTAGCGCCTTCAATCTCATATATTGTATGTGGAACATCATCCTCATTAATGAAGACTTCATAAGCGGCATCGAATAATATTAATGCTTTGTTTTCTTTTGCCCAGTCAACGAATACTTTTAACTGGTCTTTTGTTAAAGTGGTACCAGTAGGGTTATTCGGATAGCATAAGTAAATGATATCAACAGGTTCGGATGGAAGTTCAGGAACAAAACCGTTTTCAGTATTGCATTTGAGATATGTTAAACCTTCATACATGCCGTCGTCACCCATTTCACCGGTTCTTCCAGCCATTACATTGGTGTCAACATAAACTGTATAAACAGGATCGGTTACTGCTATTTTGTTGTCAATGCCGAATATTTCCTGAATGTTACCTGTATCACATTTTGCACCGTCACTTATGAACACTTCAGAAGTGTCAAGAGATACTCCGTATTTTTCGTAATCGTTTTTGATAATAGCTTCTGCTAAAAAATCATAACCTTGTTCGGGACCGTATCCCATGAAAGTATCAGCATTTCCCATTTCATCAACTGCTGATTTGAATGCTTCGATAACTGCTGGAACTAATGGTTTTGTAACGTCCCCAATACCCATTTTAATTACGTCAGCATCAGGATTATTTTTTATAAATTCTGCTTCTCTTCTAGCAACTTCCACAAAGAGGTAACTGCTTTTCAATTTAAGATAGTTTTCATTAATTTTAACAACCATGATTAATCCTCTAATAAATTATTAATCTGATTTATATTTTATTTTAGGAATTATATAAAATGAATGATTGAAAAAATAATAATATTTAAATTAATAAAATTATATAATGAAATTTATAATAAATAAGGGTTGGGAAATATGAACGGAATTACCATTTTAATTTGGATAACAATTGCAATAATTGCAATTATAGCCATAATAGCTGTTAAATTACACTATAAAGGCGAAGAACTTGAGAATGATGAAGGATCAATACTTCCAGATACTGGATCAATAAATGAAATGCTTTCAAGTGGAAAAAGCAATAATAACTCAAGCAATAACTCTTATTCAAATAACAGACCTAGTCTATCTCCTAGAAAACCCGAGAATAATCAGGCATTTTTTTCAAGAAATACATATGTAGCTCCGAAAAATGATGCATATATCGTTCCTCAAAAAGAAGAGGAAAATAATTTACAAAATTATGAATACGAATCACAAAATCAAGTACTTGTTGATTATGGAAATACTGTTGAAAAATTTCAAGAACCAATTAAACAAAACCAGATGGATATTATGACACAAAATAATAAAGATAAAACAGAATTAAAAGATTTATTCACTATCGATGAATTAATTAAAGAATCAAAAAGAAAAGACAGTGAAAGAGAAAAAGAATCACGAAAAATCACTAGCAATGAAGATGAAGACTTAACTGACATCAAAGAAAGCATTAAAAGAAATCGTGAAAACAAAACAGAAGAGCCTCTAATTGAAGAAATCATTGAGAAAACCGAAAAAGAAGAAACCATCAGCGATTTGATTAACGATACTGCTAGTGAAGAAGTGAAAACTGAAGAAAAACCTTTAGAAGTAACTACACAAAAAGATATTGACGAAGCAATCAGTACAGCTTCTAAAGAAACAGAAGAAGAAATCACAAGCATATCTGAAGATAACAACATCACTGATGTATTGCTTGACTCAGATGACGATTCCAAAGACATTCAAAATGAGAAAATCAAAGAACCTGCCTTAAAAACCCCAAGCAAAGTTGGTGAAAATACTGACTACAAACTTGGAGCATCAATTGACGATGCAAACCTCTTTGGAAATGACGATGACGACACAATGGATTTGGATTACAGAAAAGACCTCGATAGAGTAGCAAACAAAATCAGAGGATCCAAAATATTCCAGGAAGTCAAAGAGAAACTTACACCTGAAACTGAAGAAGCACCCGAAACAGGCGATGAGACTTTCATCAGAAACGTCAATGAATATGATGAATTTGAACCAATCATCAATGAAACACATGTAGATTACGATGATTTACACGAAATAACTGAAGATGAAAAATTAAGACAGGAAAATACTCGCAGAGTCTTCAACATGGCTAAAAGATCTCCGGAACCTGAACTTGCAGAGCCAAAAATCGGTTCAATTAAAGATAAGCCTGTTAGAGACAACATCAAAATAACCATTAACAATAACGAGGAAGTACTTAAAAAAGGCGATGAAATCATATTCAATCACTTGGGAGAAACATACTCAAGCCAAGTTTATGCTATAAACGGTGATGACATCTCCGTTAGGTACAGACGTCAAAACATCACTATCAAACCTGAAGATGTTAAAAAAATATATTAAAACAAGAGTTATTTTAAAAAAATAACTCATACTTTTCTCTTTTTTTCTTAACTCATTTTTAACTATTTTTATATACCATTACTGTTTATAAATATTACTATAGAAATATATGGTGATACTATGGAATATGAAATAAGCGGTGGTTCATTTCCTACTGTAGTTTGCAAACTGCAGAAAGGAGAAACAATGAAAGATGAAAGTGGAGCAATGGCATTTATGACCTCCAATATTAAAATGGAAACAAATACTGGAGGGGGTCTTTTGAAAGGTCTTGGAAGAGCACTTTCCGGAGATACCATATTTTTAAATTTCTTCACAGCCGAATCAGACAATCAAAAAATTGCATTCTCAGCATGTTATCCTGGTAAAATTATACCAATAAGACTAACCGGATCAAACACCATAATTGGTGAAAAAAATGCGTTTTTAGCTGCAGAAGAAAATGTTGACATTAACATGTACTTCAAAAAGAAGCTTGGAGCAGGATTATTTGGTGGGGAAGGATTTATTCTTCAAAAATTCAGCGGAACAGGAATGTTATTTATAGAAATTGACGGTGAAGTAATTGAACACGACCTGCAACCTGGAGAAAAGTTACTTGTAAACCAAGGCCATATTGCAGCAATGGAAGAAACAGTTGATTTTGATGTTGAAAGAGTAAAAGGTGTTAAAAATATGGTATTTGGTGGTGAAGGACTATTTTTCACCAGATTAACAGGACCTGGAAAAGTTTGGATACAAACCATGCCAGTCAGCAAATTAGCTGATGCAATTGTCCCTTACTTGCCAAAAAATGTTGGTAACGACTGATAAATTTAAAAAAAAAGTTTATTTTAAAATAAACTTTTAAATTCTTTTTTTAACTATTCATGATTGATTCTGTAGCTTCCATCTTCCACAATATATTTTGGAACGCTGATTTTTAAAGAACGAATTATGTCCAGATAGAAATTATCAAGTTCCCTATCAGCATAAGGATATGTAAATTCAAAGATGTAGAGATTATTATCTTCGACATACAAAAATTCGTTACGTCTGATTTCATTTTCCCCATCTGAAAAAGAAGAGATAATCATATAGTAAATATCATTGTTTATAGGTATGAAATCAGATGCAATTACATTAATCTTTTCGTTGCTTGTTACATTCTTTTCAATGTCTGCACGTATATCAGGAAGGCCTACCAATGTGGGGGTTGTGGAAAACTTAATTGACATGGGTATTTTGGTATTTACCAAATATAACTCCGTAAATTCATCTTTAGCATTGACTGCTTCAAAATCCTTTGGCATTTGAAGAGTGGAAAAACCATTAGTAAACATAGTCATTTAAATCACCTATTTATGAGCGAAGTAGAATATCAATTCGTCGTCTTTAATTTCATCAAGCCTTGCAAAACCAACTCTTTCGAATTGAACTACGTCACCGACATCTAAATCTTTAAGTGCTCCTTCACCAAGGCCTTTTTTAACAGATGCATCATCCATGACTATTTTTACATTTACATTGTCTTCAACTGGAACCCATTGGATGATTCTTGCCTTTACAGCCCTTGCATCCTCAAATGAAGTGGAATGGTATGTAATGTCTTCACCATTTATCTCAACATTTACGGCGTCCATCAATCTGAATATTCCATCATTGATATCAGCTTTGGCCAGATAAGCACTTCCATCAAACGGCAAAATCCTGTTTCCTCTGTCCAAGTGATCTGCATGAAGTGGTCTTTCAATGTCGACTTTACCATCTTCATATCCACCAACTTCAATTTTTACAGGCTCTTCACAGAAGAAGTATCTGTTTGCAACAGGTTCAAGGAAGTTGCGGTTTAATCCGTAGATTTTTTTCCAGCTGATAGCTGAATCTGCCATTTTGACACCGATTTCGGTGATTAAATTATAGATTGTTCTTGGATCTATTCCCCTTCTTGCAATAGCTCTTAGAGTGCCGAGTCTTGGGTCATCCCATCCAGAGTAAGTTCCATTTTCAATGCCCTCTTTTGCTTTAGAGGTACTTAATGCAATGTCTTCCATTTTAAGTCTACCATAATGGATGAATTCTGGTAAATCCCAGCCCATATGGTCATATAAGTATTTCTGCTTTTCTGTATTTGCCAAGTGGTCTTTTCCTCTTAAAACATGAGTCATACCAAGTAAATGGTCATCCACTGCAACGGAAAAGTTCATCATTGGATAAATTCTATATTTTGTACCTAAACGAGGATGTTCCTCATCAACCAGCCTCATTGCAACCCAGTCACGGATTGCAGGGTTTTTGTGATTGATGTCTGTTTTGACTCTTAAAACTGCTTCACCAGCTTCCATAGTATCAAATTTTTCCCAAAGGGCTAAATTATCTTCAACACTGTTGTCCCTACATGGGCATGGTTTGCAGCTGTCTTTGAGCTCTTTGAATGTTGCACCGTCACAGGTGCACATGTAAGCTGCACCTTTTTCAATCAATTGGCGAGCGTAATCATAATATATCTCAAATCTGTCAGACTGAAAGACGATTTCGTCCGGATTGATTCCAAGCCACTTTAAATCCTCAGGAATCATTTCATAAGCAGGTTCAAATACTCTTTTCGGGTCAGTATCTTCTATTCTTAAGATTAATTTACCATTATGTCTTTTTACATATTCCCCATTTGGAACAGCTGCTCTTGAATGTCCAATATGCAATGGTCCACTTGGATTTGGAGCAAATCTTAAAACAATGTTTTCGTGAGTTCCGGGAAGCTCCTGAAGGCCTGCTTCTTTAGCTTTAGGTTTTTTCTCTTGAACTTCAATGCCTAATTTTTCCATTTCACTGGCCTGTTCTTCGGGACTTAAAGCATTTACTTTTGCTACGATTTTACTGGACATTGGACCTATCTCTTTTGCCCTGCTTCTAAGTTCCGGTTCGTTTGACATTATTGAACCCATTACGGCTCCGGGATTTGCACTTCCCTTATGTTTAGCTGCATTCAATAAAGCATGTTTATAGATAATTTCTTCTAAATCATTCATTTAATCATCACAATTTAATTAATTCAAATCAAAATAAGCAATATTATTTATTTACTTGGAGATATATAAAATTAATGAGAGTAGTTATTAGAAAAGTAGGAGTAGATAAATTTTAGGTCGATACGATGAGTGATGCTATAACACAAGCAAAACAGTTTATTGAAGAAGAAAACTACAAGGAAGCTATTCAGATAGCTCGAAAAAGACATGGTAAAGATGATGTTGAGGAATATCTAAGTATTCTTGATTTACTGATTGAAAATGATTATCTGCTTGCCCTGGAAGAAAAAGGGATGTATTACCAATATTATGATGAAAACCATGATGGAGGAGATTATGGTGAGAAATACTTTGACGAATACCTCAAAAAGCAGCCTCGCTCCATTAATGCATTGTGTGATAAGGCAATGTCCCGCTTTAACAAAGGAAAAATTGATGAAGCTCTTGAATATATGAGCAAGGCAGAAGACAAATATTCATCTTACAGCAAAATTGAAAAACCACGCTTATCTAAAAAAGAACTTATAATGGCCAGAATCGAACTTTTGATTAAGGCAAAAAGATATGATGAAGCTCTTAAAAGTTTAGAAAAGTATGAACAGCAATTCTCCTCAGACTATAAATCCGATTTATACAAAGGCCAGATGCTTCAAAAGAACGGCAAAAACAGACAGGCACTGGAGTATTTAAACAAATCTCTGCAGGAGGAAGACACTCTAATAGCTTTGAATGCTAAAGGAGATGCGCTTTTCGAGCTTAAGGAATACAAGGATGCATTAAAATCATATAATGACTGCATTTCATATGAAAGCAAAATAGAGGATGATTTGGAACTGGTTACTAACTTTAATTATAAGGCGGCCTTCTGCTGCGTTAACCTTGGCGATGAACAGAAAGCCATTCAGTACCTGAACAAAACCATTGAAATGCTTAATCAGCACGGAAGACTACCAAAAGATTTGGAAGCCATCTATCAAAAATGTTCCTTTGAAAAGGAAAGAATCATGAAAAAAGGAAACGTTAAGGATAAAGAGTTCAAAAAAACAAGATTCTTTTCTGCAAGGACATCCATTATAATCCTAATAATCATCATTATACTTTATATAATACTTAGAATGAACGGATATGGATAACGTGAGACTTGGAAAAACTAATTTGGAAGTAAATAAAAATGGATTTGGCGCTCTGCCAATTCAAAGAAGAAACATGGACGATTCTATTGAAATTTTGCAGACTGCCTATGAAAACGGAATTAACTTTTATGACACTGCCCACTTCTACACTGACAGTGAGGAAAAGATTGGTCGTGCATTAAGTGACGTTAGAGAATATATTTATCTTGCAACAAAAAGCGGATCAGAAACCGTAGAAGGGTTTTGGAGTGATTTGGAAACCTCACTTAAAAGCATGAAAACCGATTATATTGACCTTCATCAGTTCCACAACATATCATTCTGCCCAAAAGAAGATGATGATTTATATAAGGCAATGCTTGAAGCAAAAGACAATGGAATGATTAGACATATCGGAATTACAACCCACAAAATTACATTTGCTCATGAAGCGATTGACAGCGGACTATATGAAACACTGCAATATCCTTTTTCATACCTAAGCGGTCCGGAAGAGCTGAAACTTGTTGAAAAATGTAAAAACCTTGATGTGGGTTTTATTGCAATGAAAGCTATGGGCGGAGGACTTTTAAAAAATTCCAAAGCAAGTTTTGCATATATCAATCAGTTTGACAATGTGCTGCCTATCTGGGGAATTCAAAAACTGGAAGAACTCAATGAATTCCTTTCATATGATGAAAATACAATTTTAGATGATGAACTGAAAGCAATTATTGAAAATGACAAAAAGGAGCTTGGAGAAAACTTCTGCAGAGGCTGTGGATACTGCATGCCATGTCCTGAAGGAATCAACATTAGCTTATGTGCAAGAATGTCACTTTGGATTAGGCGTTTTCCAACTGAACCTAATATGGATGATAGAACTCAGGAAATTATGAAGAAAACACTTGATTGTATGGAATGTTATGCCTGTGTAGATAACTGTCCATATGAACTGGATATTCCTAATCTCTTAAAAGAAAACTATGAGGATTACATGAACGTTCTGGAAGGGAGAACCATAATATGAGGCAATGCATTGAAAACCCAGATGATGTGGACTGGATAGGTTTTTGGGCTGAACGGCTTGAGGGCAAAGTTGACAAGAACTGGGATGAAGCAGCTCCAGGATTCTTTAAAAGAACAAGAAAAGAGGATTATCAGATTGCATTGTTTGACAAACTGATTTTAGATGAAAATGATACCGTGCTTGATGTTGGCTGCGGTGAAGGTTCTGTAACAGTACCTCTTGCAAAAAAGGTAAAAAAGGTGATTGGTATAGATTCATCACCTAAAATGCTCGAATATCTCGAAAAAAGAGCTGAAGATAATGATATGGACAATATTGAAACCATATTAAAACCAATCGAAGAGATAACCTACGATGAAATCGGAAACGTTGATGTCGTAGTATGTTCAAGGTCACTGAATGGAATCATTCCTATTGAAGAAGTATTGACCGAATTAGATAATATTGCAAATAAATACGTATTCATAACTATTTTTGGACCGGAAAATAAAAAATTGGAAAAGGATTTTGACCGGGAACTCGGAATAATGACCGAAAATTACCCGAACTACAATTATTTCTTTAACATTTTATACAACATGGGAATATACGCAAACATTGAAAGATTCGACCTGAACAATTATCGTGAATATGACAGCATTGATGAAGCAATGGACAACGGCAAATTCAGACTGGACATCTATTCCGATAAGGAAAAAGAGAAACTAAGAGATTATCTTGAAAGAGCTCTCAGCTATGATGAAGAGACCAAAAAATACTATAATGTTAAAGATAAGGCTGATTGGGTAATGGTTTGGTGGAAAAAATAGCAAAAACCATGAAATGATTATTGAATGAATTCATCCAATAATCCCATAGTTCTGTTTCTAATTGTGGCATATAATATGATAGTATAGAAAAAAAGAAAAGAAAAAATGAACTTAATCACTTTTAATCATGGTCTAGATTATGTCTACAAATGATATTATCAAACATTAGTTTCAATATTTTACAATTTAAAAGAATATCATAAGTCATAATTTAAAATCAACCTTATTGTTTACATGATTAAACTTAAAAATAACTTTGTCGCTGAATTTGAAAACATTTTTACCGATAGTGAACTCAACAGCATAATCTAGGCACATAAATAGTAATTTACCTTGCACAACATCATTTGGAATATTTGATTTTGCAGTGATGTTAACAGTCTTGTTATTGGTTGTCTTGGAGGTGACATTCACATTGAATTTAGTGTTGTTTGAGATTGTTGTTTCAGCTTCAGTATAGTATGAATCTGTGTTATGGCGAGCGCTTATGTAATAATTTTCACCTGCAATTATATCCAAAACAATCATACCATTCTCATCTGTGACCATAACATCACTTAAAACAAGCTTGTTATTAACAACTACACCAACAGTGATGTTCTGACCCGCTTCCTTATTGGATACAGACCTAGAAGCACTGAGAGTTGTAATTCCATTTGCTCCCCAATAAGTCACATTGGTAAAAGTAACATCATCGGGAGAATAAATTGCATTTAAGAGGTTATTTTGGCCTGTGAAAATAATTGTAATATTATTATCATTTTTAATTATTTCTAAAGCTTCTGCATTTGCTCTATTGTTTAAAAAAATAGAATTGGAAACCGTATGGGTTACACGATTATTCCAGAAGTAAATTGCAGAACCAGTAGTTGCATTATTGCCAGTAAAATTATAATTTATTAAATTAAAAAAATAAAATATGAAAAAGTATTGGGGAAAGATATCATGAATAAACACTCCTGCAAGGATTGTGGAATCATAAACTGCAAAAATCAAGACAAGAAATATCCTAAATTCTGTCCGACAAAGGATTTAACTGATGATGAAATAATTGAAATTGAAAAGCTGTACAATGAGGACAACAACAGGGAAATTTCCCGCATATCTGCTGAAATAGAAGATGAATTCTACTGCAAATACACAAGAGTTGAAGAAATCATTGAATTTGCCAAAAGAATGAAAATGAATAAAATAGGAATTGCTGCTTGTGTTGGACTGTTTGAGGAAAGCCGGATATTTGCAAAAATCCTTACCAAGCACAACTTTGAAGTTTATTCAGTTGCATGTAAAGTCGGATCGATGAATAAAACTGAAATAACTGGACTGGATGAGAGTAAAACAAAAGTAACTGGAAATGTAATGTGCAACCCCATACTGCAGGCTAAAATACTCAACGATGAAAAAACAGATCTTAACGTAATAATTGGATTATGTGTTGGTCATGATAGCTTATTCTATAAATATTCAGATGCTTTATGCACCACTCTTGTAACAAAAGACAAGGTACTTGCCCACAATCCTGCCGGGGCACTATATCAAAGCAATACATATTATAAAAAGCTGTTAAATGATTAAAAAAATAAAAAAGAAAAAATTGTAATTCACTCAATTGTGATGCATTCATTTGGACAAAGGTCTACACAGGTTTCACAGTAACTGCATTCCTCAGGGTCAGTGATGGTTAATTTGCCGTCTTCAAGTATCAAAACTTCCATTGGACACACATCAGTGCAGTCTCCGCAATTGTCACATTTTTCTGTATCTATTGTAATATCAGCCATTTTCAGTCCTCCAAAAATATAAAAAATTAGTATGCTCAGCATACTCTGTGTCCGCAGCATTTTTCAGGGTCATGTGGAATGTTTGGGTCATGGTGGTCAGGATATGGTTTTCCACATGTCAGTGGTCCTCTTCCACGGGCGGAACCGCAGCATCCTCCCATTCTTTTGTTATGGTTCAGTATTGCATCAATATCTAAATCTTTTACTTCACCAATATATTCTATGGTTTTGCTGTGGCATTTTGGACACATTTCATGTTCACCGTTTAATGTTATCCAGTTGAATCCGCATTCTTTACATATGTATTCTAGATTATCCGCCATTCAAATCATCTCCTATTGTATATTACATAATCCTCTTCCTTGAAGCGGTGAACCGCATTCAGGGCATGTTTTTGTTCTGCATGGTACTCCTCTAACTTTAGGTTCTGTGTAACCGCAGTTAGGGCAGCTGCATGTGTCATTTTTCATCTGATTTCTTCCATTGTTTGCATTTAATTTGCGAATGTTTGTGGACTTGCAGTCTGGACATTCCTCATACTCTTTTTCGGGATTTGACCATTGAAAACCACAGTCTTCGCATAAATACTTGTTCGGATCAATCATTGTATCACCTTTTACGATAACTATTGGTCGGCCTTCAATTAGAGAAGTTGCCAGTTTCTGTCTTGCTGAGTTTAATATTCTGTGGAAGGTTGACTGTGAGATTCCCATGAACTCTGCAGATTCAGTCTGTTTGATGTTATGGTAATCTTTAAACCTTATTGCCTCAAACTCGTCTACTGACAGTTCTATAGGATTAAGGTTCTTATTCAGCTCATGCCTATGACATGTAACCACTCTTCTCATTCTTTTAGGTCTTACCATAATACTCTCCCCAAATTAATCTTCAGGTATTATGAATATATATTCATAACTACTATATAAATGTTTTTTCATTGTTTTGAAAAACAAGTTGTATACGGAAAAAACTAGCACTAACCTAAAGGGATTCAATGTGACCTGTCCAGAGATGTCATTTCTTTTAAAATTAAATGAAATGACACAAAAAAATCTTGCCGAGTCTAGAAACCTCAATAATGCAACAGTAACACACGCTCTTGAACGCCTTGAAAAGAAGGGATTTGAAAAAAGAGTTGATGATGAAAAGATAAAAGAAAAAAGAATGTTTTACTCACCTCTGAAGGAAAACAAATTCTTAATGATATCCTTAAAATGCATGATGATTTCAAAAAGGGAATCTTCAGTGATTTTAATGAAAATGAATTTGAGAATATGACGAATCTTTTGGATAAGGTATTGTTCAAACTGGAGAATTTGGAATAAGAAAATTAACTGAATCTTTAGTTAATTTTTCCGCCAATTCCTTTAACATATTCTTCAACATAATCTTTTTCTTTTTTGTCGAATGTTGAGTAGTCAAATGTGAAATTTGACATAGTATCGCTGATTTGCTCAATATCGATTATTTCAACATCAATTACACCTTCAATATGTTCAAACATTTTAAGGAGGTATTTTTCATCACAGCTTGAAGGCAGCTGGGCGGATAAACTGATATTTATGTACCTATCATTTTAAGAAAATAATGGAAGAAATGTCCTCCAAAACACCTAAAATTTAAAATACGAACAAGATTATCCGATGAATTTCCTATGGGATATTTTCACGTTGTTTTGATTCACCATTGCATATTGCATGGTAGTGTCAATCTGCACATGACCCAAGAGCCTTTGAACCTGTTCAATAGGCATTCCTTTATCAATTGCATTTGTTGCCATTGTTCTTCTGAACTTATGTGGATGTATCTTTTTGATTTTAGCTTCGTGGCCAAGTTTGCGCATTCTTTTTTCAACACCTGGAATACCCAGCCGATCATGAGGTTTTCTGAGAGATACAAATAGTGCAGGATTATTGTCTTTTCTGGACTCCAAGTATTTTTGAAGGTGAATTTTTGTTTTTGCATCAAAGTAAACTATACGTTCACTGTCACCTTTGCCCAATACAACACATTCCCTTTCACTAAACAGAACATCATCAATATTTAGATTTACAAGTTCACCCACACGTACCGGTTGATGCTAAAAGCTCAATCATTGCCAAATCTCTGATGTTATCACACTTGTCCCTTAGGACTTCAAAATTCTCATCGCTTAAAACCTCTTTCACCACCCTTTTGGTTTTAATCCTATGAATCCTTCTAACCGGATTTTTTGAAATATGTCCCTCATCCTCAAGCCAGCTGAAAAAACTAGACAAAACTCGCCTGATATTGTCAATCGTTGATTTGGATGCATTACTCTGATTTTTATAGTCTGCCAAATATTTTCTCAAATCATCAGTTGTGATGCTTTCGATTTTAAGATTAACTGATTCCAACATCTTGAAAATCATGTTTCTGTAATAATCAATGGTTTTTTCAGAACATCCTTCAATTTGTTTGGCTGAAAGAAAAGACACCAACAATTCATGATTTTCTTTTGATTCATCAAACGATAAATTATTGTCCTTTTTAAACAATTCAAAATCATTCAAAATACTTTTAAGACATTCATTAAGTCGTGCTATTTGAATTTCATTTAGATAATGTTCCATATTACTTTCTATTAATCTAATCAGTTCATTTTTCATTTAAATCACCCTATGAAAAAATTTATTAATTCAATCTTAAAACATATGGTGAAAACTTTGATATTTAATTTTTCCCATAAACCTAACTTTAATTTAAAGCGTTTTAATGAAAATAAAAAAATAATATTGGTTGATGATTAAGGTTGATTATTATAATCATTAACATTAATTAAAATTTAAAAAAATAATTAAAATAGTGCATTGGGCACTATTTTACTTTAACGGTTGTTTTTATTGTATCCTTAATGTATGTCACTTTGACAGTGTAGGTTTTACCCTTTTTAAGCTTTTTAATAACATTCTTCTTAAGTGTCGTTTGAGCAATTCCTTTCTTGTTGGTTTTAACCTTATAGGTTTTGCCGTTGAACTTGAATGTTACAGTTTTACCTTTAACCAATTTACCATTGATTTTGAGCTTAGCTTTCAAGGTAAACTTCTTAGCAGTCTTTTTGACAGTGACTTTGCTGGCTGTTAAGACCTGTTTTACTGTAACTTTATTGGTATAGGTTTTGCCGTTGAATACAGTTTTGATAGTGTATTTTCCAGGAGTTTGCGTTATTTTTATTTTAGCAATTCCATTGCTGTCAGTATTAACAGTTGTGGTTTTGCCATTGAATACAAATTTAACACTTGATCCCACAACAATCCTGCCATCGGCAGTAACGACTTTAACTGAGAAATATTTTCCTCCATTATAATCAACTGAAATGTCTTTGTTGGCGGTGATTTTACTGTCATCGGCTACAGTATAAACCTTAAGGCAAACTGTTCTGTTTTCCAGCGTGATATCCTTCCATGTGCTGCCGTCGGCACTTACAAAAGACATTCCCTGAATATAATGCTGTCTTGAATATGTCTGGTATGGAAGATTGTTGTTTTTGAATACTACTTTAAACTTATCCCCTTTTTTAACTGAAACATATTTGCTTAAAACAATTGTCCTGTATCCTGCAAACTCGCTTACACCGCTTTGTGAGTGCACCAGTTTATCGTTCATGTAAATGTCAAATGAATAATTGATTCCTAACTGGTTGAAGTATGTTCCAACAGCGGCAATCAAATCATCATACTGTGATGTGAACTCATTGGAATAGTGAGTATAATTGCTGTCGAAATCAAACAAACCACCTAAATCTGTCTGGTAATTGACATGATAATCTATTGCATTAGTGAAAATGCAAGCTGTGAACGGATAAATGCAACCGGTATCTACGTCAGGTGTAAAAAATGATTTTTCATAGTATGAGAGGTAGAAATATCCTTCATCTCCCCATTCGGTTCCCCAGCTGTTTTTAACAATCCATGCACCATCTCCTGGAGGAGTGATTAAAAAGTTATTAGCCTTAAAGTTATCATCCCATCCTATGATGGCAACTCCATGGTCAATCGGAAGGGATTCATTTGTATACTGTGCTGAAGTATCTGCATTGAAATAAGGTTCTTCAAAACTGCAGGCATAAGCAATTGAAACAGCACCGTAATTTAAAATCGCTTTTTTAACCTCATCAACATAATTACCGGCATCGGGCATGATGAATAAAACATCATGAAGATGTATCTTATTTGGGCTTTCAACAAAAACGGATAATTTCCCGACTTCATCATATTCATCTTCTGTTTCACCAACACTCAGCCAGCTGACCACATTAGCCAAAGCCATATAGTAAACTCCTCCTTCATCATTCTGTAAATCTCCAAATTCTGAGTATCTTATTTGGAGATTCTGAATATAGTTTTCAGAGACATCATATCTGATGCCTGTTGCTTTTAAAAGAGCGGTTTCCAACGCTTCGCCAAAGGCAAATGTCCAGCATGAACCCATATGACCCTGATTTTTAACGGGTGTAATCCATCCCCAGTCACGCAAATCAAACCTTGAGGGAAGAGTTGAAATACTAATTGTATTGTTGATTAAAGTCAGATTCAATCCGGGATATTCGAAAGATACGGGTGAATAAAATGACTGATTGGTGATTACACTGTCATTGGCATATTCATTATTGTTGAGAATGCAATTGTTTTTGTCAAAATCTGTGAAAATCGCATTTGCATTGTTTTTAAACACACAACTGGTGATATTATAACATGAATCACAGGCATATACTGCATTTCCAAGATATGCGGAGTTATTGAGGAATTCTGTTCGGGTCAGTGTCAGGTTACTGATGTCGCAATATACTGCGCCGCCGTAGTGGTTACCGGACAGTTTGTTTGATTCAAAAATACAATTGTCAATTGTTGTGTTGGTAAATGAGATGTAAACTGCTCCTCCAACCTGAGCATTATTGTTTGTGAAGTTGGAACCGTTCAGGATTAAACTGCCCCCAAGCTGAATATATGCTCCGCCATTCATGGATGATGAATTTATAAACGCACACTCAGTTATTGTAGCATTGTAGGCTTCCATTCCATAATCAACCATTATAGCACCTGCATTTTTAATGGATTTGGTGTTGATGAACTCACAGCCTTTGATACATGAGTTACCTGCCCATCTTACGGCAATTGCTCCTGCGGATTTCTCGGCTGTAAGGTTAATGAATCTGGAATTAGTAATTGAACTTTTAGAATTTTCAAAATAGAGTGCGGATGCATAAGCAGAAGTTATGTTAATGAAATCTGAATCATCTATGCTGACTGAGGAATGTGTGGCATAAATTTGACCATATTTACCAGTGCTGTGTGATGTGACAGATGAGTTTGAGACCTTTAATGTGGAATTTTGTGAATATATGGATGATCCTCCTTCAGCGCAATTGTCAATAAAACTGGAACCTGCGCAATTTAAAATACCGTTGTAAATGGCAATTGCTCCGCCACGACTGGCATTATTGGCGATGAAAGTCACATTGTTTAATGTGATATTGCCGGTAGCATATATTGCACCTCCTACATTACTATTACCGTTGATGAATACGAGATTGTTGATTGTTATATTGCTTCCTGTAATGTAGAATATTCTGGATTGGCCGTTTGCATCCAGAACATGATTGTTTCCGTTTATTGTGAAATTGCTTTTTTTAATAACAACCGAACCGCTGTCGGTTTCATTGCTGAAGGTGTAGTCATGTATTATTTCCAGCACATCCTCAGACCAGTTTATATGATTATTCAAATCTTTAAATGTGTAATTTATTATGTTGTCAACATCCTCAACAGTGTAGACTTTCAAACAAGCAATATTATTCTCAGTGACATATAAGTCTTTCCATTCATAACCATTATAGAAAAATGAAGTGTTTTCAGTGAAATGCACCCTGCACCATGGACAATAACATAAAGGCATCATGTTTGAAGTAATAACCGCTTTGAAAATATCTCCTTTTTTGACCGGCACATATTCATTTAACCTGATTGTATGATATCCGCAAAATGGGGACATGCCCTCCTGTATCAGTTTCAGTTTATCGTTTACATAGATTTCTACAGTGTAATTCACATCACTGCTGTTGAAGTAGGTTCCCACAGCGGCAATCAAATCATCAGATGCAGCTTCAAACTGATTGGCATAAGCAATACTTCCATTAACATTAATACCAGGTGCTAATACACCATTCTCATCAAAACCGGCGAATTGACCGGACCATA
>JAFUCN010000084.1 GCA_017459665.1 Methanobrevibacter sp.
AGACAGATACAATGCATTGACCGATAAAATCAAAGCAGATAAAGTCTTTAAAAAGGATGAGGAAATCGCCTGGAAATGTAACAACTGCGGATACATCCACTATGGAAAAGAAGCTCCGGAAGTTTGTCCGCTATGCGATCATCCACAAGCACACTTCAGAAAACAAGACACTAGCTACATCTAGGTCTTTTTTCTCTTTTTTTATTTTTTCAGTTACCATACACTCACCAAAACCTTTTATATTATTAAAAAGCCTTTTAGTTTACGGAGTTGATAATATGCCTAAATTAAAAGGTTCAAAAACAGAAAAGAATTTAATCACAGCTCTTGAAGGCGAAGCCTTCGCCCATATGAAATACGAATGGTATGCCTCACAGGCTAAAAAGGACGGATTTGAAGAAATCAAGGACATATTTCTTGAAACTTCCGCAAACGAAAAGGAACATGGAAAGGTATGGTTCAAGCTATTGCACGACGGCAAGGTTCCTGACACCCTAACCAACCTTAAGGAGGCAATGGAAGTTGAAAAATACGAATGGTCCGACATGTACAAAAACTTCGCCAAAACCGCCCGTGAAGAAGGCTTTAGAGATATTGCAGAACTTTTTGAGCTAACCTCAACAGTTGAAAAGGCTCATGAGGAACGCTACAAGGTTCTTGCAAAAAACATCCAAAGAAAGAGAGTCTTTGAAAAGCCGAAAGAGATTGTCTGGAAATGCAACAACTGCGGATATCTCCATAATGGCAAAACCGCTCCTGAAGTGTGTCCGATGTGTGACCATCCGCAGGCACATTACCGTAAACTTACAAAGGGTTATGAGTAACCCTATTTTTTTTTTAAATTTTTTCTCATTTACTTGACTTCAATTTTTTCTATAATCTCTGCAATATTGTTTTAACCTTGTTAAATTACTTTAATTTAAAACTGAAGCATTTATATGCTTTTAAATTCAATGTATTATTTGTCTAGATAGTTAATCTTAGCTAAGATTAAAAATATTCAGAGAATTTCTATGAGCGTAAATAGGCATCAACCTACTGACAAATCATACAAATTCATGTACAAACGGTTTAGGTATTGACTTACACCAGTATTTCTTCAGGGAAGGAGAAGAGATATCATTCATGGATACTGAAATAGCCACTACTGCCCAAAGAAGGGATATAACTTGTAAAATTGATGATATTTGTATTTGGGATGTTGAGTTTCAATCTTCTCCTTTAAGTCAAGATAAATTAGTGGATATGTATAACTATTGTGAATCACTTCGTTGTGATCCTAATAATGAAGGTTTCAGTGTTAGATGTGGTGTAATCAATATCAGTAATCCTAATTGGGGTAGAGATAATGTAGAAATAGGTTGTAATTTAAATTTCCATCCTGATATTATCTACACTAAAAAAATTGATGGTCGGGAAGTTTTAAATAGCTTAATCTACAAAGTTATAACTCAAGAAGAACTATCCAAAAGAGAAGCAATTGATTTGCTCATCTTACCGGATATGGATATTGACCTACCAAAAAAGACCTTGATGAAGGTTATTTGTTTTTTGATAGGGCATGCAAATATATCTGATGAGAACTTTAAAAATAAAATTGTTCTTTGTGAAAAAGAAGTTCTCAAAAGATTTTTTGACAAATATGAAATGTCAGAGATGGTTAAAATGTTGAAAAATGATATGACAAATCCAAAGGTCGTTGAAATGATTGCTAAATACGGACCAGGATATGAAGAGTATTATTTTGATGGAATAGCTGATGGTGTATTACAAACAGCTGAAAGAGGAATAGTCGAAGGAATCGATTTTGAAATCATTTCCAGAATGACTGGCTTTTCCATCAGACAAATTGAACAGATTAAAAGAAGGCTTTAAACATCCTCTTTTAAGGCTTTTCTTTTTTTTACTTTTTTTAGATAATTTTTTTAATAGCAACTTACAAACATCAATGTAAGTGATATTATGATTGAAAATAATATTTGTCTTTTAACTGATAGTTACAAGGTAACCCACCATTATTTCTACCCTGAGGGAACAGAAAAGATTTATTCATATCTTGAAAGCAGGGTGGGTTCCGAGTTCAACAAGACTATCTTTTACGGCCTTCAATACATCATTAAAAAATACCTGGAAGGCCCGGTCGTAACAGAAGAAAAAATCAACCAGGCAGATGAATTAATAGCCAATCACATTGGTGAAGGAATCTTCAACCGTGAAGGCTGGGAGTATATTCTCGACAAACACGACGGAATGCTTCCGATTGAAATAAAGGCAGTTGCTGAAGGCACTCCCGTTGACGTCAGCAATGTGCTTATGACTGTTGAAAATACTGATAAAAAATCATTCTGGCTTGTAAACTACCTTGAGTCTCTTTTGCTTCAGGTATGGTATCCTTCAACCGTTGCAACACTATCTGCTGAGGTAAGAAAACTTGCAAACTTCTATCTTGAAGTAACAGGTTCTTCCAAGGACAATCTTGACTTTATGCTTCATGATTTCGGTTACAGGGGAGCATCATCTACAGAATCATCAATGCTTTCCGGTTCCGCACACCTTTTAAGCTTTTCCGGAACAGATACAATACCTGCGCTTACAATTCCTGAAAACTACTACAACGACTCAAACTTATATGGTTTTTCAGTTCAGGCAACAGAGCACAGCGTAATGACATCACTTGGTCCTGACGGTGAAATATCACAGATTCTGAATGTCATCGACAAGGCCAAGGACGGAGTCTTATCTATGGTAATCGATTCATACAACTACAGAAACTTCCTCACAGAAGCCGGAAGGTCAGGTAGCGAGTTGAACGAGGCCATTTTAAACTTCCTTGACGGTGAAAACAACAAGGTGGTCTTCAGGCCTGACAGCGGCGAGCCAGTTTCTACAACAATTGACTGTCTGAATCTCTTATCAGACGGTTTTGGATCTCACTTGACTTCAGAAGGCTATAAGGTATTTGACTTGAACATTGGCCTTTTATGGGGAGACGGCCTGAACTATCAAAAAATCAGGGACATTCTCTTTGCCATGAAATCAAACGGCTGGGCAGCTGAAAACATCATATTTGGTATGGGAGGAGGACTCCATACAGCAGTTACACGTGATACTCAAAGAAATGCATTCAAATGTTCAGCTCAGCTGAGGGATGGCCAGTGGCATGACATATTCAAGAATCCTCTTGATTCAAGTAAAAAATCAAAAACAGGCAGGTTCAAGCTGATTAATGACAACAAATCATTCAAAACTGTTTCAATTGACAGTGAAGGTGAAGACTATCTTCAGACTGTTTTCAGAAATGGTGAACTGTTGGTAAATGATAAATTTGGTGACATTAAGGCAAGGGCCTTAAACTATTCAAACTTCTTGTAAGTGATAATATGTGTACAGCCAGTAATTATATTACAGATTGCCATTATTTTGGCCGTAACTTTGACTATGAAATTTCATACAACGAAAGGGTTACAATAACTCCTAGAAACTATGAATTCAAGTTCAGAAAAATTGATGATATCAAAACACATTATGCAATAATCGGCATTGCAGCAGGCATTGACGGATATCCTTTATACTATGACGCATGCAATGAAAAGGGATTGGCTATTGCAGGTTTGAACTTTGCGGGAAATGCTGTTTACCGTGAAGTTGAAGATGATATGGTCAACATCACTCCATTTGAATTGATTCCATACCTTTTGGGTAAGGCTTCAAGTGTAGCTGAAGCACGTGAGCTTTTAAAAGAAATCAATCTGGTCAACATCAACTTCGCTGAAGAATTGCCGTTATCTCCGCTTCACTGGATGATGTCTGACGGAAGCGATGCAATAGTCATTGAACCTATGGCTGAGGGTCTTAAGGTCTATGACAATCCCGTTGGAGTAATGACAAACAACCCTCCTTTTGATAAACAGCTGTTTTACCTGAATAATTACAGAAACCTGTCCAATAAAAACCCTGAAAACACATTCGGCGGAGACTTTGATTTGGATGAATATTCAAGGGGAATGGGAGGTATAGGTCTTCCAGGAGACCTGTCATCTGCTTCAAGATTTGCAAAGGTTGCATTTACCCGTGCAAATTCATTTTCCGCATCTGATGAGGCTTCAAGTGTAGGTCAGTTCTTCCATATTTTGGGTTCAGTCGAACAGCAGAACGGATGTACATTCATTGCAAATCCTGACTTGTATGAATATACAATCTATTCTTCCTGCTACAACACAGATAAAAGTCTATTGTATTATAGAACATATAAAAACTCACAGATATGTGCAGTTGACCTGAACAGGGAAGATTTGGATTCAACCGATTTGATAAACTATTTGTTAATTAATGAAGAGCAGTTCAACTTCATTAATTAAATTTTTACTTTTTTTTGAAAATAACTATCTATTTATATAATAAATCTCAAAAATATATTCACTTTATCATTTTGGCCAATCATATGGCTAATTTGTGTAAACGGAGGTTATTATATTGAAAAAGATTAGATTTATAGCATTATTGCTGGTGCTGTTATCCTTATTGGTGGTGATTCCAACAACTTTTGCCTTTGATAATGATACAATTGTTTCCAGTGATGCTAACTCAGTAATTTTATCAGATGATTATTATTTTGACGCCAATTTGTCTTCAGACACCGGAGACGGCTCAATCAGTAATCCGTATAAGGAATTAACCTCCGATAGAATTCAGGATAATTCAGTAATTCACATGCTCAACGGTGAATATAGCTTGGATTATTCAAAGACAGTTAGAAATGTTACAATAATAGGTCAGGATGCTCAAAATACTATTATAAGAAGTAATGGTTTGACACTTACTGTTTCAACATCATTTACCCTTCAAAACGTCACATTGATGAATTTAAGGATTAACAGTGACTGTGATTTTAATGCAGCAAATGTCATTTTCAGGGATTCGTCCTCAACAAACGGTGGTGCGGTCTCAGCACTTTCATCTTCAAACCTTTATTTTCACAATGCCACTTTCATTAATGACACTGCAAGCAATGGCGGTGCAATCTATCAAATGAACGGTAATCTGACAATCATAAATTCAAGATTCATCGACTGTAACGCTACATTAAACGGTGGTGCAATATATGCTCAGAACAATAATCTTGAAATAAACGGCACTGACTTTTCAAATAATCAGGCCACAGGTGAGGCAGGAGGTTCAATTTATCTATTCGATTCCTATTTTAACTCTTACTCTTTAAGTATTAGCGATTGCCAGGCACCATTCGGCGGTGCGATTGCAGCTCTAAAGACTGATGTTAACCTCAACAACTTCACTGCAAGAGGCAATAAGGCAAAATATAGGGGTGGAGCTGTTTATTCCATTTACAATTCATTTTCAATTAACGGCTCCATAATAGAATCCAATCAGGCATTAAACGGTGGAGGATTATTCATCAATTTGGCTTACGGATTTTACAGCTACAACAACGATTTCACAAACAATGACCTTGGGGCGGTTTATGTAATTAGTGAGGATATGGAATGTGAAAACAACACATTTCTTAACAATGAGGAGTATCTCAGAGATATTCCAAGTTTATCTATCGGTGACGGCAACTATTCACTGCTCAAATCTGATTTTAATGACATATCCGATATTCCAAGCCGTTATGATTTAAGGGATTTGGGTCAGGTAAGTTCAGTTAAGGCACAGGGAAGTGGAGGTAACTGCTGGTCTTTTGCAGCACTTTCAGCACTGGAATCATCTATCCTTAAAGCCACAGGTATAGAATATGACTTGTCAGAAGAGAACATGAAAAACATCATGGCAAAATATTCGGAATACGGTTGGGATATGGAAACAAATGTCGGAGGATATCAGAAAATGGCTGTGGGATATCTGACAAGCTGGTTAGGTCCTGTAAATGACAGCAGTGATATCTATAATTATAATTCACTTCTATCACCAATCCTGCCGGGACTTTTCCATATACAGAATGTCTTATATCTGTACAGGGACAATTATACTGACAATGACGCCATTAAAATGGCAATCATGAAATACGGTGGCGTTGCAACTTCAATATATGCTGCCGGAGGCACATACCAGTATTATACAGGCACTTCTTCAAACAACCATGCCGTAGCCATTGTAGGATGGGATGATGATTTGCAGTTCAGTGGTGCACCGGGTAACGGAGGTTGGATTGTCAAAAACAGTTGGGGACCTACTTCACAGGATCATGGATTTTTCTATGTTTCATATTATGACGTAAGCTGTGCTAAACCTGGAAAAACAGGTGACACTTACTGTTTTGTTTTAAATGACACTGCAAAATATGACAAGAACTACCAGTATGACGTACAAGGCTTAACTGATTACTTCCTAAACACTACAAGCACTGTCTGGTATAAAAACAAGTTTGTTTCAACTTCTGATGAGTATCTTGCAGCTGTCTCAACTCATTTTGAAAAGGATAGTAACTGGGAACTTTCAATTTATGTAAATGGCCAGCTGAAACACACTCAAACAGGTTCAGCTGTTCCAAGTTATTCTACAATAGATTTGAATCAGTTAATTCAGCTGCATGAAAACGACGAGTTTGAAGTTGTATTTAAAATAACCGTCGACGGTGATGTGGGAGTGCCAATATCAGAGGAAGTTTCCCTCAACTGGCAGTTCTATACTGAAAACATTTCATTTATAAGCTATGACGGCGAGACATGGTCTGACTTATGCTATCTTGAATCAACCTATCCGAATCACACTTATGTCTCACAGGTTGCATGCATCAAGGCATTTACAGTGTTAAATCCGATTGTTGCAAACATTGATTTGGCTGTTGTTGATAATGTAAACCCTGCAGTTGTCGAGGCTGTTGTCACAACAGAGTACGGTAAAATAATCGAATCCGGTGAAGTGGTTTTTGCAACCGACGGACATGCCTACAGGGTAAATATAGAAAATGGCGTTGCCAGATTTTCATATTCATATTCCACTTTAGGTAGCAAGCTGATTCAGGCAGTCTATCAGGCTACCGGTTATGTAACAGCATCAAAATCTGTCAGCGTTCCTGTCTATGCAAGAGGGGATTTGGAAGTCCACACCAATGTAACTGTTGACTATACTGATGCTGTAATAAACGTTACACTGTCAAAACCTATCAATGAGGTTGTATATGTTGAAATCAACAACGTGACATTTAATGTTACAACCATAGATGGTATAGGAATATTGAATATAACCAACTTCTACTATGGAAATTACACTCTTAAGGCTTATACTCTTTCAAGCGACTACAACTGTATCAATGCAACCGATTCATTTGAAATCAGCTATTATGACACATATATCTTAGTATACAATACTGATGACTATTATGGCGAAAACTGCAGGTTTGATATTGCACTGATTGACAGGTATTACAATCCTATTGCAAATAAGCCAATTACATTTACTGTTTCAGGATTTTCCCAGGCAACAGGTATTACTGATGAAAACGGAAAGACATTTCTGATATTCAGAAACCTTTCAGGCGTTTACACAGTAAACATTGCATTTGCAGGTGAAGGCAGTTATTTAAGTACAAGTGCAAATGTCGTATTTGCAGTCAAATCAACCATAACTCTTCCACAATACAGCAAATATTCATATAACTCAAAGTATGAAGTCTATTTGACTGACAGTAATGGAAATCCTCTGGCAAATAGGACAGTAACCATAGGTCCGAATTATGAAAACAGTACTACAGATGAAAACGGTAAAATCACTGTAACTATTGATTTTGCACCTAACAATTATACTATGAGAATTGTCAATCCTATTAACGGTGAGGTTGCAACCCAGAATATTCAGGTTGTAAAAAGGATAACTGAAAATAAGGCTCTGACAATGTATTACGGTGCGGGCAAAAGCTATACTGTCAGAGTATGTGATGATTACGCCAACTTCATAAGCGGCATTGGTGTTACTTTCAAAATAAACGGCAAGACCTACACAAGATACACCAATGCAAACGGTTACGCTTCACTTAAAATCTCCCTTAAACCTGGTACATACACCATAACTGCTGATGTGAAGGGCTTTAAGGTTTCAAACAAGATTGTCGTTAAAACCACAATCGTTACTAAAGATCTGACTGTTAAAAAGGGCAAGACCATCAAATTCACTGCCAAATTATTGAACTCCAACGGCAAAATACTTAAAAACAAGAAAGTAACCTTCAAGTTCAAGGGCAAAACCTATAAGGTCAAGACCTCTTCAAAAGGAATCACAACCTTGAAGCTTAAGAACAGCTATAAGGTCGGCACATATAAGATTTACACAACTTACGGAAGTTTGACAGTTAAAAATAGTATTAAAATTAAAAAATAAGGTTAATATAAAACCTTATTTATTTGTTTTTATTAATTTACGGGCTGCTTTTAAGTCGGTATTGTAGATGTGGCCTGAGGTTGAGTGGTAGTGAACTCCACCGAAGTTAAGCTTTTCACCGACGATTTCCTTGTTTACTTCTTCTTTCATTTTAATGCCCAAATAGGCTATGAAAAACATGTTTGAGTAGAATGCTCCGAATATGTCATTGCTTCTGAATATGCAGTGGATTGTAAGCTCATTGTCACGCACAATGCATTGGAGGAACTGAAGGCACGGGATGTCTTCCCTGTCTGCGTCAAGTTCAGGATCGATTGTGACTGCAACTGCACGGTTAGATCCGGTAGCTGTAAGGATTCTTTCCTTCATTGTGTTGAACTGGTCGATGTCGAAGTGTGCAAATATTCGGTTTGGGTATGTGTAGACGAATCCCTGGTCATCAGGGTTTTCGGCTGACTTTACGTATTCGTACAGCGCATCGCTTTTTATTGGGCATCCTTCCATGTCGAATCTGCCTGATTTTATGTCGTCAAGCATCATCTGTGTGGTGTAGTGCTGATATTTTGCCCTGAATTTCAAATCCAGAGGGTCGTCGATTATGTAAAAGTTACCTAAACTTTCAACCAGATGGTGGTTTGAGTCCTTGTAAGTTTCTTTTCCTTGTTTTAGGATTTTGTCTACAAAATCCAAATAGCATTGATTAATAGTTAACATATAAAACAGTCCCTTTAAATTAATTAAAATTATGTTTAGTAAACTATTTAATGTTAATTAGTATGGATAAAAATTTTGACATTATACATAATAATATGTAATTTTTAAAAAATATCTGGACTGTATACAATATTTTTAATAAAAATATACAGTTTGTCTATGTTTTTTCATTTATTTATCAAACTGTAAAGTTTATATAGGATGTTATATATAATAGAATATAACTATTGTTTTATATCAATAAAATGTAGTTGCAATTGATTTAAAAGGGGGTGAAAAAGTGCTAAGAATGACGAGAATACTGTTTTCAATATTATTTATCTGTTTTTTTACTTTAACAGCAGTAGCAGCTCACGAAAATGTTACTGATGATAATGTTATTTCTCTAGACCAGCCTTGCGAAAATATTGTCATTACTTCTTCTGAAACCGGAAACTTCACTGAACTTGCAGCAGAAATCTCAAACGCAGACGGTTATCTTGAACTGGATAAGGATTATAAGTATATCTCTGGAGATAGTGTCTCTAGTAGTGGAATTGCTATTTCTAAAACATTGACTATAAATGGTAATGGCCACACTATTGACGCATCTAGCCTTGCTAGGATATTTTCAATTTCTACTTCTGATATTATTTTAAACAACATAACCTTTGTTGGAGGACGCTACTCAGGTTCAGGAGGTGCAATCTACAATACAGGATCAAATCTGCTAATTGCAAACTCCACTTTCAGGGACTGTTATGCAAATTACGGAGGGGCAGTCTATTCAACCGGAACAAACACAGACATAGTCAATTGTGACTTTTCAGACAATGTGGCATATTACCGCGGTGGGGCAGTGGTATCAACTGCAACAAATTTCGATGTAATCAACTCCACATTTGAAAATAATCACAATATCTATTCATACGCTTCAACAAGCTATTCCGGTGGTGCAGTCTATTCAACCGGAACATATTCCAATTACCAAAACTCCACCTTTAAAAACAATTATGCAAATGCATATGCAGGTGCGGTTTATAATTCTGGAGGCTACGGGACATTAAATAACTGTACTTTTGAAAACAATCGTGCTATCGATTGCGGTGCTCTCTATATGGGAGGTACTCAAAGCAGCGTAAACGGTTCAAGATTTAAAAACAATACTGCAGATACATATGATGGCGGAGCTATCGGATGGTATGGAGCTTACGGTAAACTTAACAATTCATACTTTGAGGCAAACACCGCTGAAAACCATGGTGGAGCCGTATTCTGGCATGCAAATTATGGCAGCCTTGACAATCTTGAAGTCATAAGCAACAATGCTGCAACAGGTGCGGGTGTATACATTATCAGCAGAACATACGATGATGACAACAGTTACTCAAACACAGTCCTGAACAATTCCAATTTCGTTTCAAACAGGGCTCTTTATGGTGGAGGGGCAGTTGACGTAACTTCACACACCACTGTTGAAAACTGTAATTTTGATTCAAACAGTGCGGGTAACTACGGTGGAGCTGTAGGGCTTACAAACTCAAATCTGATAAATTCTACTTTTAAAAACAACAATGCTATTCACGGTGGTGCAGTCTATTCCTACCATTCAAATATTGCAGGTTCCACATTTGAAAACAACCGTGCAAGTGAAGGAAACTCAATATATGTCCTCAACAATTCCAATATGGAAAACAACAAGGTTCTGGATAGTGATGTATACGTATATGACAACGGTACAAGCGGGTCTGTCATAAGCAACAACCATGACATTGACCATCTGATGACTACAACAAACGGTTATTATGCATACTGTGCCGAAAGATACAATACAAATCCGTATTCAGGCGTATTCGATGACAGGCTGGTCATGCTTAAAAACTCAATCAATCATCAGCCGGTCGCAGAATATCTGAAAATTCTGATTTACCAGTACCTTGACCATATGGATGATTTAAAGGACCATGATTTCCACGATTACGTATGGGCATTTACTGACTATGAGTACTGGAATTCAACAGATCCTGTTGTACGTGAAGTCATAAATCTCTACAACTCAGGATTCAGGGTCCCGACTCAAAACGCATGTAAGGTGCTTGCAAACGGTACTCTTATGTATTTCAACTTTTCATCAATGATTACTCCGTCAGGCCAGCAGAACCTTTTCCTGTTCCAGTTTGACCACGGAGACGTAATCAATGAAACCCTCACAAAAGAGGCATTGAACTCCACAGCTTTCGTTGGTGATGACATTGAATACAGGATTGTGGTGTCAAACAAGGGAACTTCACCAATCTATAACCTTTGGGTTGAAGACAAGGACTACTCAAGCGGGCTTGTCTATGAGTATTGGATAGCAGAACAGGGCAACTGGACTTATGAAAACTCAACCGGCCACTGGATAATCGATGAATTGGGGCCTGGAAAATCAGCTTCAATTATCCTTGTATTCAGGGTAATGGTAAACGGTACCCTATACAACAAGGCAAATTCCGGTGTCGGCAACGTAAACGTGACCAATTCAACAAACACAACTGTCGCATACAACCCTAACTTCACAGTAGAAAAGGTTACCCTGACAGATGAAGTCGAATTGGGCCAGCAGGTGCAGTTTGAAATTGTCGTTACAAACACAGGAGACATTGC
This sequence comes from Methanobrevibacter sp., assembly GCA_017459665.1. Lineage (GTDB taxonomy): Archaea > Methanobacteriota > Methanobacteria > Methanobacteriales > Methanobacteriaceae > Methanocatella. The sequence goes on from JAFUCN010000084.1 coordinate 11,674, forward strand.
CCTTAATGAACTGTTTGTTGAAGAATCCCAATATGACGGTTTAATCTATGATTCATGGATTGAAAACGCATACTGGACACATTCTACTGTAAACGGCAAACACAGATGGACATTAGAGGACTCTCTTCCTGTCGGAGAAAGTCTAGGATTTATTGTTGTGTTCAATACAACTGCATACGGTAACTTTACCAATGTAGTTGTCGCTTCTTCAAATGAAACAGTCAACAAAACTGACAATGATACAGCAAAAGTCAAAACACCTGACTTTGAAGTATACAAGAATACTTTGACTCCTCATGTTGAACTTGGGGAGCAGGTAATCTTTGAGATTGTCGTTAAAAATACCGGTGAAGTTGAACTGGACGATATCGTTGTAGTTGAAGATAGATATGACGGTCTGATATTTGATAGGGCAGTTTTAGGTGATGAATGGACGCCTACATCAGTAAATGGCAAACGTGCATGGAAACTTAACAGAGTTCTTGAAATGGGTGGTGAAGAATACTTCTTTGTCGTATTCAACACAACAGGAGTTGGCAAATTTACAAACTATGTAGTTGCAACCTCCAATAAAACCGACAACAAGACCTCCAACAACACAACAGAAGTCAATGAAACCTATGTTGAACCGGTCTATCATCCTGATTTCACAGTCCAGAAAATTACTTTAAGCGATAAAGTCGTCGTTGGAGACATTGTGGAATTCCAGATAATCGTCAAAAACACCGGAGATACTGTTTTGCATGATGTGGTAATCCATGAGCAGAAATATGACGGACTGATTTATCAGTCATATGTCGATCATTTTGGATTCTGGGACTTTGACGAAAATACCATGACATGGACATTGAACACCAAATTCTATCCTGGAGAGGAATTGGGCATTCATGTATACTTCAAAACAACCGATGTTGGAAAATTTACCAATGTTGCAGTTGCAGGCACATCTGAAACAGGAAACAAAACAACCAACAGTTCAACTGATGTTTTAAAGCCTGAAATAGATGTAAGAAAAGTAGCTATCAATCAGACAGTCGTTGAAGGTGAACAGGTTACCTTTGAAATAGTCGTTCATAATGTCGGTCAGGTTGACCTGGAGGATGTTTGCGTTAACGAAATAGACTTTGAGGGACTTGTATATGACCATTTCGTTGACCGTGCAGGACTCTGGCAGAAAAATGATGGCATGTCATGGAACCTGACTAAAAAGCTTCTTGTAGGCGAATATGAAGGATTATTTGTTGTATTCAATACAACTAAAAGAGGCAATTTCACCAATTGTGTTGTCGTAAGCTCAAACAAGGCAGAAAATGGCACAGCCAATGACACTGTTGAAGTGTTGGAGCCTAAATTGAATGTTGAAAAGATAGCTTTAAACAAAACTGTTATAGTAGGAGAACAGGTAACATTTAATATTGTTGTCAGAAATGTTGGAGATGTTGCATTGGGAGATGTCTGCATTCGTGAACTTGAATTTGAAGGTCTTATCTATGATTCAATCGTTGATGATGAAGGCATATGGGTGAAAAATGATGACCTGTCATGGTTGCTAAATCAAAAACTCGATGTAGGTGAAACCAGAAATCTTTACATTGTATTTAATACAACCAAAAGAGGTAATTTCTCCAATTATGCAGTTGTTGACAGTGACTATGTTAAAAACATAACTTCCAATGATACAGTTGAAGCTGCAATCCAGAATATGTCTGTCACAAAGAACACCTTGACAAGACAGGTTCAGATAGGCAAATATGCGGAATTTGAAATCATTGTTGAAAACACTGGTGATGTTGATTTGGATGACGTCTTTGTCTTGGAAAGCAGTTTCGGATCTGGATTTACATATAAAAGCTATCGAAGCCATGACATGTGGAAACATGATGTCACTGGTGACGGCATTAACAGGTTCAGCCTTAAAGATACTCTTAAGGCAGGTGAATCAGTCAGTCTCTTTGTAGTGTTTTTAACTACACAGGCAGGCAACTTTACAAATACTGTGGATGCAGGTTTCGGAAATTCGACTGTTACAAATTCAACAAATAGTACAGAAGTAGTTGAAACTCCTCAAAAGGAAAATAATAAAACAAACACTACTAATAAAACTACTATTGATAAAACAAATGTTTATAAAACAGATTTTGAGAGTAAAGCTACTGGAAATCCATTATTGGCTTTGATTTTAGCTTTAATATTTGTTCCTTTAAGAAGATTTAAAAAATAAATCTTCTTTTTTTATATTTTAGGATGTATGTCTTAAAACTAAATTCTTTTTTTATTGTAATCACTTGATTATATTTAAAGTTTCATCAATAATTTTTAATAAAAACTTTAATGGTGACAGTTTAATTGATGGTTAATGCAATTATTCGATGACTTATTTTGTGTCAATTTTTCTGATGAACTTTGCAGGAACGCCTGCGACAACTGTGTTTGATGCAACATCTTTTGTAACGACTGCGCCTGCAGCGACAACAGCACCCTCACCGATGCAAACGCCAGGCAATACTGTAACATTTGAGCCAAGCCATGCCTTATCCTCGATAACGATAGGCTTTGGATGCATATCTGCCCTTTTATCAGGGTTCAAATCATGATTTAAGGTTAAAAGGCATGCGTTGTGTCCGATTAAAACATCATCTCCGATATATATTCCGCCCTGATCCTGCATCTTGCAGCCTGAGTTGATGAAAACGTTTTTGCCTATATGGATATTTTTCCCAAAATCGGTATTGAAAGGAGGAATAAGTCCTAAAGTCGGATTGATTTCAGTACCCGTCAGTTCG
>JAFUCN010000085.1 GCA_017459665.1 Methanobrevibacter sp.
GTTTTTTTAGCACCATACCATGTTTTGGTCTTATTTATGGTAACAGCACTATCACTTGCAGTTATTGCTTTTTCTTTTAATAAAGAAGTTATTTGTATTGTCATGCTTTATCCTATTTTTTTAATTTTCTATAAATTATTCTAAACTGCGATTTTACGATTTTGTGCATAGTCGCACTTACACAAAGTTTAGATAGTTTTGTCTTACCTAAACTTTATTATATATTAAATGTAAAATTATTTTCATTGATTAAAATGGTTGTGATGATATGGTAAAACACAAACATATGGATTTGCCGATTGAAGGGATGCATTGTGCTTCTTGTGTTTTAAGTGTAAATAAGACATTTGAAAAGATTGAGGGGGTAGAAGAGGTTGATGCAGACCTGGCAGCAAACAAACTACATATCACTGTTAATACAAAAAAGATTTCTTTTGAGGAAATGGAAAGGCTGGTTAGAAATCTCGGTTTCGAACTGCATGCAGATGAAATGACATTAAGAATCCAGGGAATGCATTGCGCTTCATGTACCATGAATGTGGAGAATTTTCTAATCAGGTTGGACGGTATTTTTGATGTTAAGGCTGATTTGACTTCCCAATCTGCAAAAATAAGATATGATTCATCAAAAGTTGACATGGATGAGATTGAAAAGACAATCGAATCATTAGGCTTTGAACTTCTTGGAATCGAAGGCCAAACAGAGATTGATGAGGAAGCAATATATCAAAATGATTTAAAAGAAAAACGCAATAGAATTATTGTCGGATTAATTTTTTCAGGCATTCTGATGGTTTTGATGTTCAGCGGTTGGGATCCTCTGATGGGATTAACCCACTCTATACATCATGCAACTGGAATTAACATTTCCTCAATGGGCTTGCTTTCACTTATTGTAAGTATAGCACCATTTTTATATGTTTCTCTACCTATTTTAAAAGCCGGTGGAAACGGATTGATGCATAAGAACCTTAATATGGATGTAATGTATTCAATGGGTATTATGGTTGCATATGTTTCAAGTATTTTGGGAACATTCCATATTGTCCTGGACCATTCATTCATGTTTTATGACTCAGCAGTAATGCTTCCTTCATTTTTAATGATTGGAAGATACCTTGAGGCGAGAGCTAAGAAAAGAACTTCAGATTCAATCCGTGAACTGATTGGTCTTCAGCCTACTGTTGCAACCGCCATTGAAGTTGACGACAATGGTGAAATCATCTCTCAAAAGGAAGTTTCAATAGCAGATATTGTTTTAGATGACTTGCTTCTTGTTAAACCTGGTGAAAAGATTCCTGTTGACGGAGACGTTGTTGGCGGTGAGTCTTACGTTGACGAGTCAATGATTAATGGTGAACCGATTCCTAAAGTCAAGAAGGATGGTGAAGAAGTCTTTGCCGGAACAATAAATCAGGATGGTGTTTTACATATTAAAGCTAAAAAGATTGGAAAAGAGACAGTCCTGTCCAATATCATCCGTTTGGTTGAAAAGGCACAATCTTCAAGACCTCCTGTACAGAAGTTTGCAAATACTATAGTCACCTACTTCATTCCGGTCATTCTGACAATAGCAATTGTTGTATTCTTGATTTGGTATCTTGTTTTAGGTGCATCACTGTTATTTTCACTTACATGTTTAATCTCAATTCTTGTTGTTGCATGTCCGTGTGCACTGGGCCTTGCAACTCCGACTGCAGTAACCGTAGGTGTTGGAAGGGCTGCAGAATTTGGTATTCTGATTAAAAATGGAGATACACTGGAAAATGCGGGTCAAATTGATGTTGCAGCATTTGATAAGACAGGTACAATTACAGAAGGAAAACCTGAAGTCGATGACATTATAGCATATGGCATCGGTGAGGATGAACTGATAAAGCTCGCTGCAAGCATAGAGCAGAATTCAACACATCCAATTGCAAAAGCTATTGTAAACAAATCTAAGGAGTTGGGCATTGAACTAGACCAGACCAGCAGTTTTGAAAATGTCACAGGTAAAGGTCTAAAGGCCGAGCTTAATGGAAGTGTTGTTTTGGCCGGGAACCTGGCTTTAATGGAATCTCAAAATATCGATGTATCAGATGAATTAGTGGATAAATATCATGAACTTGAAAGTTTAAGTAAAACAATTATATTTTTAGCTTATGATAATGCAGTTAAAGGTATTTTAAGTTTATCTGATAAAATAAAAGCCAATTCTAAAAGAACAGTTGAAGAACTGCACAAGATGGGCGTTGAAACATACATGCTTACAGGGGACAATGAATCCACTGCAGTCAATGTTGCCCGTGAAGTTGGAATTGACAATGTAAAAGCAGGAATTCTTCCCGAAAACAAATTGGACATTGTTAAACAGACTCAGGCAAATCACACCAAAAAGGTTCTGTTTGTTGGAGACGGTATCAACGATGCTCCAGCGCTCACACAGGCAGATATTGGTGTTGCCATGGGTAACGGTACTGATATTGCAATGGAAAGCGGTGACATTGTGGTTATGGAAGGAGATTTGGAAAATGTTGTTGCAGCCGTCCAGTTTTCCAAAAAAGTAATGAGAAGAATCAAGGAAAATATATTCTGGGCATTTGCATATAACTCAATACTGATTCCAGTTGCAGCAGGCGTATTGTATCCTACATTTGGTATAATCTTCGAACCGGCTCTGGCAGGGCTTGCAATGGCGTTAAGTTCTGTAACAGTCATATCTCTTTCATTAATGCTGAAAAGATATGTTCCTGAAATAAAAAGAGAAAGTAAAAATTAATTGATTTAAATCAATTAATTCTTTTTTTAATTTTAAAACCAAGTTTTGGATTGTTCAAGCAATTCATCGATAATTGTTGGAATAGATCCGGTATAAGTATGTGGATCCATTATTTTATCGACATCTTCTTGAGTTAAGTATTTTTGAACATCTTCGTCTTCTAGAATTAACTCGCCGAGTAATAATTTTTCTTTATTTGCTTTAATAGCATTTTTCCTTACAATGCCGTATGCGGTTTGTTTTCCCATTCCTGCACGGGTAAGTTCTGCCATTAATCTTTCAGCCATTATTAAACCGTTAGTTAAATTCAAGTTTCTTTCGATGTTTTCATCATAAAATACTAAATTGGTCATTAATTTTATTGTCAGGTTTAAGATGTAGTCGGTTAAAATACAGCTTTCCGGAAACATAATCCTTTCACAGGAGGAGTTGGTTAAATCTCTTTCGTGCCAGAGAGGGTTGTTGTCTAATGCTGCATTTACATATGACTTGACGATTCTTGCAACACCACAGATTCTCTCAGCAGTGATAGGATTCATTTTGTGTGGCATTGTACTGCTTCCAACTTGTTTTTCCGGATCGAAGTATTCCCCAACTTCCATAAGTTCAGTTCTTTGTAGGCTTCTGATTTCTAAAGCGATTTTATCTAGGGTACTTGCAATGTTAGCTAAAACACTGATGAATTCTACATGGTTGTCCCTTTGAACAACTTGGTTGGTAATTGTAGCTGCAGGAAGTCCTAGGATTTCTGCAACGCTTTTGTGGATTTCCCAACCTTGTTCACCTAAAGCAGCAGTTGTACCTACTGCTCCGTCCATCATTCCAATACAGACATTTGCTTCAGCATGTTGTAATCTGTCGTATTGTCTGTGGAGTTCATCTGCCCAAAGACCAAATTTCATTCCATAGGTTGTTGGAAGTGCATGTTGTCCGTGTGTACGTCCGATACATACTTTCATTTTATTTTCTTCGGCTAAATCGAGCATTATTTTAGTTAATCTTTCTAGTTTTTCTTTTAGAACGTCGATTGAGTCTTTGATTAATAATGAATTTGAACTGTCTACAATATCGTTTGATGTAGCTCCGAAGTGCACATATTCTCCTGCACCATTTTCACATACTTCTGTAATTCCTTTTGATAAAGCAGCAATGTCGTGGTTTGTTTCAGCTTCAATAGCTTTTACTCTTTCTAATTTCACATAATCAGTATTTGCTTTTGCAGCTATTTCATCTGCCACTTCCTGAGGTATAATTCCTAGTTTTCCTTCTGCCTGTGCCAATGCAGATTCTACATCCAACATTCTTTGCAATTTGTTTTCCTCTTCCCAAATTCTTTTCATTTCGGGAGTACCATACCTAAATTCTATAGGGTGTATAGCCATTTTTTATCATCTCATTAAAATTATTATAATTAAAGTTTGATTTTCATGTTTTAATTATTTGTTGTTTTTTTGTTTGGCATTTTCTCAATTCAAATTAAAAATTATTCATGATTTTATTAAAAACAGTATTAATTTAAAGAAACATTTATATTATCTATATAAAAGATAATAGTATACTGGTAAATCATATGGGTGATTGTATGGAAACAAACATTCGACAGTTTCGCCATGACAAGGGCATAACTCAACAGGAGTTGGCCGATAAAGTTGGTGTTACTCGTCAGACAATAAACGCTTTAGAAAATGCTCGCTACAACCCTTCCTTATTATTAGCCTATAATATTACGAAGATTTTGGGTAAACAATATATTGAAGATGTTTTTATATTGGATGAAGATTAAAACAATAATATGAAATAGTTATTATTTTGTGGTCTTTTTTTAATCATATTAGCTATGACTATTTAATATTAACTTTATTTTGACTTATTAATAAAATATGGATTATTATGTCTTCAATAAATGAAACACTTAAAAATATTACTTTAAAGGAGTTATGTATAGTTATAATTTCTTTATTTATTATTTCTCATCTGTTAAGTTTTTTTGACATTCTTTCTTTTAATTCCGCATTGATTTATGTATTTGTAATTGCATATTTTGTTTTTAAGCTTAGGAATTCATTTTCCAGCTTAAAAAATGATGTTGTGGACGTTTTTTCAAAGGATTCGATTAGGTCAATACTGTTGGTTGTTGTTTTGAATATATTCCTGTCATACGGGCTTTTATATTTGTCCAATTGTATTATAACGACATTTCCGGCTTTAAATTATTTTGTTAAATTCCCATTGTCTTCAATATATTTGAATAACTCTTTGAATTTAGCTTTTGGAGTCATTGCAATCATTGTCATATCTCCAATTTGTGAAGAGCTAATATTTAGGGGAGTAATGTTAAGTAGGTTAAGATTGTTCGTTCCAACAAAATTTGCGATTTTGATAACTTCTCTGTTATTTGCATCCCTTCATACTTTTGGTTCTATAACTTCTGCATTCATATTTGCCATGTGTATGGCTATTTTATACCTGAAAACAGATAATATATTGGTTCCGATTTTTGCACATTTTTTGAATAATCTTTTAGCAGAGGCTATGCTTTTTGCTGACAGTCAAAATCTTTTGTTCACTAGTTTGCCGCTGATTTATACATTTTCAATATTGTCCGTCATTTCTTTTGTTATCATTTTAATTTCGATTTCAAATGAATGGAATAATTTTAATATTAATTAAGCTAAAATATTTTTAAAGGAGTTTTACTATGGATTTGAAAAAAATAGGCATAGCTTTAATTTTCATTGGTATTGTATTGACTGTTGTTTTCATCGATAACGATAAGGTATTTGTCCCAGCTTTAACTGTTACTGTTTTAGGGTTTTTTATAACTGTTGTCGGATTTGTTAGTGAAATCAGAAAAAGAAAAATCATTAATGATAAGTTGGACAAGGATATCGGAACAGTTCTCCAACCTCTCATTACAAAATATTCTAATTTAAATAAGCAATATAAATCAGAGTTTTCCGGCGATGACTATGCTCAAAAAAGATTGCAGTTAAATAGGGATTTGGAACGGGAAATTTCAGAAAATCTTCCTTATTTGGAAAGTAGGGAAATTAAAAAGATTGTTATTCAGTTCAGCCAAGAGCAAGATAAAATCAATTAATTTTTCTAAATTTTTTTTCATTAATGTACATATTGTTACAACAAGGTTTTAAATAGTACATTATACAATAATTTAATTAAGTGATAGAATGTTTTCCCCAAGTTTAGAAGAAGTAAAAGAAATTGCAAAAAATAAGGAGTATAAAAGAATACCTGTGTCATATGAATTATTTTCAGATATAGCTACTCCAATCGAAGTATTAAGAATTTTAAAAGGCATAAGTAAACATACTTACATGCTGGAAAGTGTTGAGGATTCACAAAAATGGGGAAGATACAGCTTTTTAGGTTATGATCCTCTTTTGGAGTTCACCTGCCAGGATGGAGAAGTAGTGATTAAAGGTGATGAAAGCTTTGAAAAGCTCACTGACGATGAGAGGATAATCAAAACAGATAATCCGGGCGATGTAATTAAGGAATTGGTTAAACAGAACAGATCTCCTAAACTTGAATACCTTCCTCCATTTACCGGTGGTTTTGTAGGTTATTTTGCCTATGATTACATCAAATATTCCGAACCTTCACTTAATCTTGATGCTGAAAATCAGGATGGCTTTAAAGACATTGACATAATGTTGTTTGATAAGGTTATTGCATTTGACAATTTCAAACAGAAAATAGTTCTGATTGTCAACATGAAAACTGATGATTTGGAAAGTAACTATAAAAAGACATGTGATGAGCTAAAAGAAATAGCAAACTTAATAAAAAACGGCAAAAAACCAGAAATAGAACCTCTAAAATTACAATCAGATTTCAAACCAGTATTTTCACGTGAAAAATACTGTGACATGGTTTTAAAAGCAAAAGATTACATTTATGAAGGAGATATTTTCCAGGTAGTGCTTTCAAATAAAATCGAGGCTGAAATCACAGGAAGCCTATTTGATACTTATAGGGTTTTAAGAACAACAAACCCTTCACCATATATGTTTTATTTCTCAAGTGATGATATAGAAATCGCAGGAGCATCTCCTGAAACATTGGTCAAGTTAACTGATAAGAAATTATACACATTCCCTCTTGCAGGTACAAGACCACGTGGAAAAACAGAAGAAGAGGATTTGGAACTTGAAAATGATTTGCTTTCAGATGAAAAGGAACTGGCGGAACACAATATGCTGGTTGATTTGGGAAGAAACGATATTGGAAGAATATCAGAAATCGGGTCTGTAAGCGTAGACAAGTACCTGTCAATTGAAAGATTTTCTCACGTGATGCATATAGGCTCAACAGTCAGCGGAACATTGAGAAGCGATTTGGAATCCCTTGCAGCAATTGATTCAATTTTACCTGCAGGAACATTGTCAGGAGCTCCAAAAATAAGAGCATGTGAAATTATCAATGAAATTGAGGACAATAAACGTGGAATTTATGGTGGCGCCATTGGATATGTCGATTTCAGCGGAAACATCGATACATGTATTTCAATTAGAATAGCATTTGCAAGAAACAATAAGGTATTCATCCGTTCCGGAGCCGGAATCGTTGCAGATAGTGTCCCGGACAATGAGTTCGATGAATGTCTAAATAAGGCTGCTGCTGTAGTTAATGCATTAAAACTTGCTGATGGAGGGATAGAATGATTCTTTTAATAGACAATTATGATAGTTTTTCTTATAACCTATATCAACTTATCGGACAGGTAAATCCTGACATTAAGGTTTTAAGAAACGATAAGATTACAATAGAAGAAATTAGAGATTTAAATCCGCAAGCAATTATTCTCTCTCCAGGTCCTGGAAGGCCGGAAGATGCGGGAATATGTATAGAGCTTGTTAGAGAGTTCCATGATAAGATTCCTATTTTGGGAGTCTGTCTGGGCCACCAGTCTATATGTGCTGCATTCGGCGGTGAGATATCCCATGCAAAACGATTAATGCATGGAAAATCCTCAGACATTTCACTTGATTATGACTTTATTTTCAAAGGTCTGCCAAGCGAGATAAATGTAGGAAGATATCACTCCCTAAGTCTGGTTAAAGAAAGCCTTCCGGACTGTTTGGAAATCATTTCAAAGGCAAAGGATGATGGGGAAGTCATGGCTGTAAAGCATAATGAGTTTAATGTTTACGGACTCCAGTTTCATCCGGAATCCATATTGACACCTGACGGTTTAACAATTATAGAAAATTTCATAGAAAAGGTTAACAGAGGTATTTTATGATTAAAGAAGCAATTTTAAAAGTTTACAAACATGAAGATTTAACTTATGATGAAGCATATCAGACTATGGATGAGATCATGAGCGGCGAGGCAAGTGAGGTTCAGATGAGTGCTTATTTAACTGCAATGTCTATGAAAGGTGAAACTATTGATGAGATTACTGCATCTGCAGAAGCTATGAGGGCTCACTGCGTAAGATTGCTCAATGATGAAAAAGTTCTGGAGATTGTTGGAACTGGTGGTGACGGTTCGAATACATTCAACATATCAACAACCTCTTCAATCGTAATTTCAGCAGCAGGAGTTCCTGTTGCAAAGCATGGAAACAGATCAGCATCAAGCAAATGCGGTGCTGCAGATGTTTTGGAACAGTTAGGAGTAAACATTTACATTGAACCTGAAAAAAGTCTAAAATGCCTTAAAGAGATTAACTTATGTTTCCTGTTTGCTCAAAATTATCATTTATCCATGAAATATGTTGCTAATGTAAGAAAAGAGCTTTCAATAAGAACAATCTTTAATATTCTTGGGCCGCTAACCAATCCCGCCGGTGCTTCCATGCAGGTATTGGGAGTATATGAAAAGGACTTGGTGGAGCCGTTAATTGATGTATTGAGCAATTTGGGTGTTGAATCTGCATTGTCCGTTTATGGATTGGACGGTATGGATGAAATTTCTGCCAGTGACAAAACATTTGTCTGTGAGCTAAAGGACGGTAAAAAGATGTCTTATGAGATTTCACCGGAATATTTCGGAATGGAACTTGCATCCAAAGAAGATTTGGTTGGAGGGGATGCAAGAGAAAACGCTAAAATTACATTAGCCATTTTGACAGGTGAGAAAGGACCAAAAAGAAATGCGGTACTTTTAAACTCTGCTGCAGGTTTGTATGTTGCAGGAAAAGTGGAATCACTGAAAGAGGGTGTTGAAATGGCATCAGAAATTATTGATTCCGGAAAAGCATTAGCGCAGCTTGAAAAATTCATTGAATTTACCAACAGATGATATTATGTTAGATGAAATTGTTGAAAAGACAAAAGAAAGAGTTGAAATTTCAAAAAGTATAATGCCTTTGGATGAACTTAAAAAGGCAGTATCCCTAATGGAAGTATCTGATGAGTTCCCGTTTAAAAAGGCATTAAGTGAAGATGATATTTCAATTATTGCTGAGGTTAAAAAAGCTTCTCCTTCAAAAGGTTTGATTGCTGAGGATTTTGATTATCTTGCAATTGCAAAGGAATATGAGGCTGCAGGTGCAAGTGCGATTTCAGTTTTAACAGAACCTTACTTTTTTAAAGGGTCTGATGATTATCTAAAAGAAATTGCCAGTGAGGTTAACATTCCAGTTTTAAGAAAGGATTTTGTAGTCGATGAATATATGATTTGGGAAGCTAAGCTTCTTGGAGCTTCAGCAGTTTTGTTAATTGTTTCTATTTTGGATATTGTTCAGTTAAAGAAATATTTGGATTTGGCACATGATTTAGGCCTTTCAGCTATTGTTGAAGCTCATGATGGTGATGAAATCATGAAGGCGATGACTGTAGGTGCTGAAATTATAGGTGTAAATAACAGAAATCTAAAGGATTTTACTGTAAACATCGAAAACAGTATCGACCTACGTAGATGTGTTAGTGGAGATGTGGTATTTATTTCTGAAAGTGGCATTAAAACACCTCAAGATGTTGCCAGATTAAAGGAAAATAATGTTGATGCAGTTTTAATTGGTGAAACTTTAATGAAAAGTGATGATAAAAAGTCCATGATTTCGGAGTTGAAGAATGGTTAAAATCAAAATCTGCGGACTCAAGAGATTGGAGGATATAGAAATTGCAAATAAGTATAAACCCGACTATATAGGTTTTGTATTTGCAGATTCTAAAAGAAAGGTATCCCATGATTTAGCTGGTGAGTTGAAAAAGAATTTAAATTCTGATATAGTTTCAGTTGGTGTTTTTGTAGATGCTCCACAAGATGAGATATTGGAATTATTCAATCAGAAAATAATAGAAATCGCTCAGCTTCACGGGGCTGAAAGTGAAGAGTATATAAGAAATCTTAAAGAAAAAACTAATCATGAATTAAAAATCATTAAAGCTATTGAAATTACACAAAATACTGATTTATTGAGTTATGATGATTCAAAAGCTGATTATCTATTACTTGACAGTGGAAAAGGCAGTGGAAAAACATTTGACTGGCGACTGATAAGAAAAGATTTGAAAAAGGAATTTTTCTTGGCTGGAGGTTTAAACAGTTCAAATGTCATTGAAGCAATAAATGAATTCCATCCATATGCTATTGATTTAAGTTCAAGCCTTGAAACTGATGGATTTAAAGATGAAAATAAAATTAAGGAGATAATGGAGGTTATCAATTGAGTAAAGGAAGATATGGTGAATATGGAGGCCAATACATATCTGAAACATTGATGAATGAATTAATCTATTTGGAAGAGCAGTATAATCATTATATGAATGATCCGGAATTTGTAGATGAACTTAATACACTTTTAAAAGAATATGCCGGACGCCCTTCCCTGTTGTATTATGCTAAAAGAATGACTGAAGACCTGGGTGGAGCTAAAATCTATTTGAAACGTGAAGACTTAAACCACACTGGGGCACATAAGATTAACAATGTTTTAGGTCAAGTATTGCTTGCCAAAAAAATGGGAAAAACAAGAGTCATCGCAGAAACCGGTGCTGGCCAGCATGGTGTTGCAACAGCGACTGCCGCTGCGCTTTTGGACATGGAATGTGAAGTGTTCATGGGGGAAGTGGACACTAAAAGGCAGGCATTAAATGTTTATAGGATGGAATTGCTTGGTGCAAAGGTACATTCCGTCAAATCCGGAACAAAAACCCTAAAAGACGCAGTAAACGATGCATTTAGAGATTGGATTGCAAGAGTTCATGATACAAATTATGTAATCGGTTCCACAATGGGGCCCCATCCATTTCCAATGATTGTACGTGACTTCCAGGCTGTAATAAGTGCTGAAGCTCGCCAACAGTTTTTGGATAAGGAAGGCAAACTCCCGAATGCAGTAATTGCATGTGTTGGAGGTGGAAGTAATGCTATGGGAGCTTTCTATAACTTCATTGATGATGAAGAGGTTAAACTGATTGGTTGTGAAGCAGGCGGAAAAGGTGTAGACACCCCATATAATGCAGCTGCTTTAACTAACGGTAAAATAGGAATATTTCACGGCATGAAATCAATTTTCAGTCAGGGGGACTATGGTCAAATCGCTCCGGTATACTCAGTTTCAGCAGGTCTTGACTATCCTGGTGTAGGGCCAGAACACGCTTATTTAAGAGATATTGGAAGAGCGCAATACGTTCCGATAACTGATGAAGAGGCAGTGGATGCATTTGAATATCTGTCAAAAATGGAAGGCATTATTCCTGCCATTGAAAGTGCTCATGCAGTTGCCCATGCAATGAAAATAGCGCCGGAAATGGATAAGGATGAAATTATAATGATATGTCTTTCAGGAAGGGGAGACAAGGATGTCAGATCAATTGCAGAATATAGGGGAGTTGATTTAAATGAGTAAAATCGCAAATGCATTTGAAAATGGAACAGCTTTTATTGGATTTTTAACTGCTGGAGATCCAACCATTGATAAAACAGTTGAATACATTTTGGCTATGGAAGAAGCGGGCTGTGATTTGATAGAAATTGGTATTCCATTCTCAGACCCAATGGCTGAAGGTGTTGTAATTCAGGATGCAAATGTAAGGGCACTTAAACACAACACAACAACTGATGATGTGTTTGATATTGTCTCAAGGGTTCGCCAGAAGACAGACATTCCATTGGTATTTTTAACTTATATCAATCCTGTTTTCTTTTATGGTTATGAAAAATTCTTTAAGAGATGTGCTGAGTTGGGAATTGACGGAATCATTTCTCCGGATTTGCCTTTCGAAGAAAAAGGAGAAATCGTGGATATTGCCCGTAAAAATGATGTGGATGTAATATCCTTGATTGCTCCGACTTCAAGTGAAAGGATTAAAATGATAGCAAGTGATGCATCAGGATTTATTTATGTCGTTTCATCACTTGGAGTTACAGGTATGAGGGCAGAAATTAAAACTGACCTGAATGCAATATTGTCCGATATTAGGGAAGTCACAGATTTGCCGCTGGCAGTCGGTTTTGGTATAAACACTCCTGAACAGGCATCAGACATTTCTAAAATTGCAGATGGTGTTATTGTTGGAAGCGCTATCGTTAAAATAATAGAAGAGCATGGTGAAGATGCAACTGAAGCTTTAAAAGAATATGTCTCATCCATGAAAAATGCATGTCTTGAATAATAAACCTTATTATATATGAAAAATAAATATAATAGCATTATTAAATAGAGGATTATTTATGTTTAAAGCAGAATTAAGCGATTCTAGTATATTAAAAACAAGTTTTGATGCTATTTCATCAATTGTTGATGAAGTACAAATTCAAACTGATAGTGAGGGCATGAGATTAGATGCCTTAGACCGTAGTCACATAACTTTCGTACATTTAGAGCTTAAAGCTAGTTTATTTGATGAATATGTTTGTGATGTTCCTGAAAAGATTAATATTGACACTGATGAATTCATGAGAGTTCTTAAACGTGCAAAATCACAAGACAGAGTTTTAATGTCTGTTGATGAAGGTAATTTCATCATTACCTTTGAAGGAGATGCAACCAGAACTTTCAAAATAAGATTAATTGATATTGAGTATGATAACCCTGTTCCTCCTCAAATCAGTCATCCAACCACATTTAAAGTTCGTTTCTCAATCTTGAAAGATTGTATTAATGATATTGACATCTTTTCTGATAAAATCGCTTTACAAGTTGATGAAGATTACTTTATTGCATCTGCAGACGGTGAATTCGGTGATGCAAGCATTAAATATCTTCACGGTGAAAATATCCAAGAACATGCAAAATCTTTATTCTCATTGGATAAGATTAGAGAAATGCTTAAAGCAGATAAATTTTCAGAAGAAGCTGAAATTAGCTTAGGTACCGACATGCCATTAAGTTTAACACTTACAATGGTTACAGGCGACGGTAAGCTTAGTTTCTTGCTTGCTCCTAGATTAGAAACAGATGAATAATTTCATTTGTTTTTTCTTATTTTTTTTAATTAATTTTAGAGATGGTATTAAGTGAGTCAATTTTATCAGGATTTGCGTAAAATTCAAAAAAAAGAGCGTAATAATGGTACTTTAGCTCGTGTTGAGGAAACATTTTACAATGACATTCATGAATATGTGGATGGACTAAAAAAAGAAGCTATTAAAGATCCATTTTCCAAAGCTCCTGCTATGCTTAAGGAGGCCCAGATTATCGCTACAGACATTTGTCAGAGAAGGGAAACCAAAATTACAAATTCTGCAGTTTTAAATATTCATAGGTCTTATCATTTATTTACTGGCAAACCGCAATTTGATTTGGTGGATACCACTCCTTTAAACCTGACTCCTGAAGAGGAAAAGTTCTATTTCTCATTAATCGATACCTTAAAAAATCATAGGGCAAATATTTCACTCGATAAATTGTCTGAGGAAGATGAGGTTTCCAAAGATAGAAGAGCTGTTGAGCCGTCCAAACCTCAAAAAACTACATTGACTCCTGTTGTTGAAAAAGAAGAGCCAAAACCTGTACCAGAGGAAATTCCAAAACCTTCTGAAAAGCCTAAGGAAGTTGTTCCTGCAGAAACTATTGAGGAAAATCCTAATCAGGA
Organism: Methanobrevibacter sp.; assembly: GCA_017459665.1. Taxonomy (GTDB): domain Archaea; phylum Methanobacteriota; class Methanobacteria; order Methanobacteriales; family Methanobacteriaceae; genus Methanocatella. The sequence continues at coordinate 13,774 of JAFUCN010000085.1, forward strand.
GGAATTCTATGACTTTGAATCTAAAAAGATAGCCAGAGACACAGAACTGGTTACCATGCTTGTTTTTGATGATGTTGGTCCAATTGTGGGTGTTGACGAGAAAATTTATGGTCCCTTCAGACCGCAGGACATTGTTACCCTGCCACTGATAAATGCAAAAATATTTTTCAAAAATCGTAAAGGCCGTCAGGTCAAAATTTAACATTTTCCATTACCTTTAAATAACTTAATAAATAGATATATTTAACGTATCTATTTGTGATATAAAAAAATTATATTTTTTTGTAATTTGGATTTCTGCTGTCTGTAGACTTGATGCGTTACAATGCAGTTTTGATCTCTAACATTTTTTGATATGAATTGGATTTAGATAAATTCATGGATAGATTTACATTGACTTATTAATTACGGTGAAAAAATGAAAATACCAAAAGAAAAAAGAACATACTGTCCTCACTGTAAAAGACACACAGTGCATGAAGTTCACACTGCTAAAAAAAGAAAAGCTAGTGAATTAACCTGGGGACAAAGACAATTCAGTCGTGTAACTGCTGGTTATAGAGGTTACCCAAGGCCTTTACCTGCTGGAAACAAACCAGTTAAGAAATTAGACTTAAGACTTAAATGTAAAGAATGCGGTAAATCCCACATTAAACAATCTTTCAGAACAGGTAAACCTGAATTTGTAGCTAAATAAGGTGGTTAACATGGTTAGTAATGGTAGAGGAAACTTTTTAAAAGTTAAATGTTTAGATTGTGATAATGAACAAGTAATTTTTGATCGTGCAGCATCTGATGTTAAATGTATCATCTGCGGTAAAACTCTCGTTAAATCCCGTGGTGCTAAAGCAAAAATTACTGCACATATTGAAAAAGTTTTAAACTAGATTCACTAGTTTTTAACTTATTTACTATTTTTTTATAATTTTATTGATGTTGGTGAAAGTATGGTAAGAAAAAGTCAAGAATGGCCTGATGAAGGAGAACTAATTGTTGGTACTGTTTATAAAGTTCTTAATTATGGTGCTTTTGCTAAATTAGAAGAATATCAGGGCAAAGAAGCTTTCATTCATATTTCTGAAGTATCTTCTGGTTGGGTAAAAAATATTAGAGACCACGTAAGAGAAAACCAAAAAATCGTTTGTCGTGTTTTAAGAGTAAATCCTAAAAAAGGGCATGTGGATGCTTCTCTAAAAAGGATTCGTGAAGACCAAAGAACTAAAAAAATCCAACATTGGAAAATTGAACAAAAAGCTGAAAAATTTTTAGAATTATCTGCTAAATCTTTAGATAAGGATTTAGATGAAGCATATGATGAAGTAGGTTATGAGCTCATGGATATCTTCGGAGATGTTTACGGAGCTTTTGAAACTGCAGCTGATGAAGGTGCAGAATCACTTACTGAAGAAGGAATTCCACAGGATTGGGCAGATGCTATTACTGAAGTGGCACAGAAAAATATCACACCGCCTGAAGTTCACATCAGTGGTTATGTTGATATTGAAACATTTGTACCTAATGGTGTTGAAATTATCATTTCCGCACTCAAGGCTGCTGAAGACAATGGCGATGAGGAAGAAGAGATTAAAGTCCAGTGTGTCGGAGCTCCAAGATACAGAATCACTGTAAAATCTACTGATTATATATTAGCTGAAAAAGCTCTTAAATCTGCAGCTGAAAGATGTATTGCAGTTGTAGAGGAATCTGATGGAAACGGTTCTTTCTTAAGAGAATTGGATAACTAGATTTCTATGAATATGAAAATGAATAAATGCCCTGATTGCGGCATTTATACCTTAAAGGATTCTTGTCCGAAATGCGGAGGCAAACTTAAGGTTATTTATCCTCCAAAATTTTCAATTGAGGATAAATACGGTAAGTATCGCCGCATCTTGAAGAAAGAATCAATGATGGAGTAATCATAATGAATAATGCTGCTGAGATAAATATTTTAGAAGAAGTTGAATTGGAAAACCCAATTTTTATAGAAGCATTGCCTGGTATGGGACATGTCGGTAAATTGGCCGCTGACCATATGATTGACGAGTTAGGAGCAACAAAATTTGCTGAAATATTTTCTCCTACTTTTCCGCCTCAAGTTCTTGTAAGGGATGAGGGAATAATCGAAAACATGTTTAATGAGTTATATTACATTAAGGACCTTGGAGAAGATAATTTGGATTTAATTATCCTTGTCGGCAATACTCAGGCTTTATCTCCTGAAGGACAATATCTTGTGTGCAAGGATATTTTAGAGTATGTCACAGGTTTTGGCATTGATAGAATCTTTACATTAGGTGGTATGGCTACAGGCCAACCAGTTGAAAATCCAAGGATTTTTGGTGCAGCTACTTGTGAAGCCAATATTGAGTTATTAAGAGAAGCCGGCATTGAAATCAGATCCAATGACGGTGGAATAGTCGGTGCTTCTGGACTGTTTTTAGGTTTGGGTGCTCGTCAAGGAATTCAAGGAACCTGTCTTATGGGTGAAACTCCAGGTTACTTCATTGATGCTGAATCCGCTGAAGCGATGTTGGCTAAATTGTCCCATTTACTTAATTTTGAAATTAATGTTGATAAATTAGAAGAAAGAGCTGAAGAAACTCGTCAAATGATAGCTCAGGCTCAACAAATGGAACAAGATTTAATTAATAAAGCTAATGCTGGAAATGCAGATGATTTAAGATATATTGGATGATTATTCAATATATTACTTTTTACTTTTTTTATGAATGTTGTTGTTGTGCCGGATGCGGCAATGATTGTAATCCCATTAATTGAGAAAAATGGACATAATTATTTGTCTCCTTCAAATTTTTCCAGATATGATAATATGGACATCTGTGAAGGGAATCTAGTTTTTGACAGTGTTTTTACAAAGTATATGTCCAGTGAACTTCCTTCTGGGGTTAGATCAAGACTTTTCTTATTTTCAAAGGTTTTAAAAGATGCTGATGCTGCAATTATAATTGGAAAACACCCCAAAGATTATGAAAGGATGTATGACAGGTTAAATACGTTGATACTGTTTGGAGGAAATGCTTGCAATAATGCACATAGTCTTTCTGTCAAAATGATTGAGGATTCAAAAATTCCAACTTTAAAACTTGCTTTTCCTCAAAATCAGATGCAACTAATAGAATTGATTAATAGAACAAATGAATTCCTAAGAAATTTGGATAAAATTAACACAACAGTAAATGATGACAATTTAACTGTTGATTTGACCTTAAAAAAAGATAAATGTTCTATTTTTGATGTAAAAAAGATATTGGATAAGTTAATATAATCTTAATTTCTAACAATTATACATGTTGGTTAATGCTGATTTTCACATCCACAGCTGTTTTTCGATGGCATCATCAAAGGACATGCTGATTAAAAATATCGCTCCTAAGGCTAGCCAAAAAGGTTTGCAGCTTGTGGGAACAGGTGATGCTCTTCATCCTGGATGGCTGGACATCATTGAAGAATCAACAACTTATTCTGGTGATGGAATCTATACGACTGAGGATGTTGATTTTGTCCTGACAACTGAAGTTGAGGCAAAACACAGGATTCATCATGTAATTATCATCCCTAACTTGGAAATTGCTCGTGAATTATCACAAAAGCTTCCTTCAAAAAACAAGGCTGCTGATGGAAGGCCTAAAACTAAGTTGGGTGGTGCAGAGCTTTTGGAACTTGTCAGAGAATATGATTGTCTGATTGGTCCGGCACATGCATTCACTCCATGGACTGGAATGTATAAGTCTTATGACAGTATCTATGACTGTTATGGCAAAAAACCGGACTTTGTTGAGTTGGGTTTATCTGCAGATACAGACATGGCAGATAAGGTTTCAGAACTTAAGGATTTCCCATTTCTTACAAATTCAGATGCTCATTCTCCATGGCCTCACAGATTGGGTAGGGAATTTAATCAGATGGAGGTGGAAGATATTTCATTTTCATCAATAAAACATGCAATTAAACATAAGGATATTAAAGCAAATTATGGTCTCGTACCGAATCTTGGAAAGTATCACATGACTGCATGTACCAAATGCTTCAAGTTGATTGATCCTGAAATTGCAAAGGAAAACAAGATGAAATGCAGTTGTGGTGGAACAATCAAAAAAGGCGTTGACTTTAGAATTTCTGAAATTGCCGATTTAAATGAACCAAAACATCCTGATTTTAGACCGAAATACGTTCATGTAATGCCTTTGGCAGAACTTATAGCAACTGTCTATGATAAAGGAGTAACTACAAAGACAGTTCAGAGAAAATGGCAAACTTTAATTGATGGTTTCGGTACAGAGATTGATGTTTTAATCAATGCTTCTGTTGAAGATATTAAAAAAATCGATTCAAGTATTGTTTCTGCCATTGAATCCTTTAGAAATGGAACAATCGATGTTATTCCAGGTGGTGGAGGAAAATATGGTCAGATATCTTTTAAAAAGGAGCCTATCAGAAAAGAAATAACTTTGGATAATTTTTAAAAGCGGACTTGGAGGGATTTGAACCCTCGATCTTAAGATTAGGAGTCTTACGCCCTTCCAGACTAGGCTACAAGCCCAAAGTTATCAAACAATTCATTTTAAAAATTTTCATAAAAAAAGAATTTGTAAGAGCGGACCCGCCGGGATTTGAACCCGGGGTCTTCGGATTAGAAGTCCGACGCCCTATCCAGCTAGGCTACGGGCCCTTACATATAACAATAATAAGTTTATTTTTTGTATTATATATAGTTAACTATTATTTAAAAAAATAAAAAAGGATTAAAAATAATCCTTACATTCTTTCAGTCATTCCTGTAGCATCGTTTACACCAATGCTGTCTACATTATTTCCATTTGCATCATATATTGTGAAAATCCAGTATCCATTACTGTATCTTCCATTTCCAGCATAACATCCGGCTTGTTCAATTGCGCCATTTGCTATACTTTGAGCTTGGGAATAAGATAAGTGTGTACTTGTGCCAGATCCTCCATGACTTGAACCTCCAGATCCACTGCCTGAACCTGAACTTGAACCTGATCCGCTTCCACTTCCGGAACTTGACCCGGAACTGCTTGAACCTGAACTTCCGCTATTTGATGAAGTTGTAGCTACAGAAGAACCAGTACCGTTATTTAAACTTGAAATATTTCCAATTCCATTTCCTGCATCGTCACTTGAGGACATACTGGATAAATCAGAAAATATTGGACTATCACTATTAGTTATACCATATGCGGCAACAGCAGCAGCAATACATAAAACAACAATAATTGAAATTATAATATTAGCTTTGTCCATGCTTTTCCCTCCATATTACTTATAATAAGTAACTTTAGTATTTTATAGAATATATATGTTTCTATATCAATTTTTCAGTATCACTTATAAATGTTTAATAATATAATATAATATGTTAGTTTCTAATTTCTTAATTGAGGTGACATATTTGAAAGATAGAGTAGTTATATCTCCTACAACTCGTCAAGAAGGCCATGCCGAACTCGTCATGGAAGTTGATGATGAAGGGATAGTTACAAAAGGTATGTATTTTAGTATAACTCCTGTAAGGGGTTTAGAAAAGATGGTTCTTAACAAAGCTCCTGAAACCGCTCCTGTTCTATGTCAAAGAATTTGTGGTGTATGTCCAATTCCACACACTTTGGCTTCAGCTGAAGCAATGGACATGGCATTAGGTATTGAAATTCCTAAAGCTGGAAAATTGTTAAGAAAAGCTGTTGCAGCAGCACACGGAATTAACAGTGCAGCAATTCACCACTTCTTAGTTGCTCCTGACGTTGTCCCTGAAGACAAATTTGCAACTGCAGTTGACAGTGTAAGTGCTGTAAGAAAAGTTGTTCAATATGTTGTTGACATGTGTGCTGGTGAAGGTATTCACCCATCTGACATAAGAGTTGGTGGTATGGCAAGAAACATTACTCCTGCTACCAAAGAAAGATTAATCGAAAGAATGACTGCATTCAGACCACAACTCGAAGAACACGTTGAATTTATCAAAAACTGTGTTGCTGAAGCAGGTTTACCTGCTGATTTAGGTGTAGTTAACCAACCATTATTAGCTACTGATGCAACTTATGGTACCAACGAATTTGATATGGACATTTTCTCTGAAGTATTACCAGAAGCATGGTATGATGACCCTGAAATTGGTAAAAGAGGCTGTTCCGTAATTCCATTATTAAACGGTGAAAACGTTGAAACCGGTCCAAGAGCAAGGATGGAAAAATTCGCAGGTTTCAAAGACAAAGGTGTAGTCGCACAACACGTTGCTCGTGCAAACGAAATGTTGAAAAACTACGATGCATGTATGGAAGCATTAGATGCAATTGATCCTTCCGCACCTGCTAACGTAAGTTACGATAAAAGAGGAACTGGTGAACTCGGATTTGGTGTTATCGAAGGTCCTAGAGGAACTGATGTACACATGGCAAAAGTTGTCGAAGGAAAAACACAATTCTATTCTGCAATTGTACCAACCACTTGGAACATTCCAACCATGGGTCCTGCAACTGAAGGATTCCACCACGAATTTGGTCCACATGTTATCAGAGCATACGACCCTTGTTTATCATGTGCTACTCACGTAATGGTTGTTGATGACGAAGATAAATCCATTCTCAAAAATGAAATGGTGAGAATCTAGAGTGGAGGAAAATTAATGCCTTATAGTTCGGATATTATCGTCATTGGATGTGGAAACGTATTGTTTAAAGATGATGGTTTCGGTCCAATAGTTATTAATATTTTACAAAAATATTCTAATGACAAAAACGATTATTACGATCCAGCTGTTACTTCATATGTTGAAGATGAATTTGATAAAGAAATATTAAGCCAAATACAAGAGAAATTTGAAGGTATCATAATGCCAGATGGCGTCCAGTTCATTGACGGAGGAACTGCAGCTCCAACTAATTTCTTCCCGTTATACGAAGAATATGATTGGAAAAAATTGATTGTCATTGATGTTGTTGAATTCAACGCTGAACCTGGAACTGTAGATACATTTGATCCTAATATCATGAAAATAGGAAAGTATGATAATCCTCATGGAATGACTGTGGAAGAACCTCTTCAAAAAATTTCTGAAAAATGTGAAGTCGTTGTTGTTGGCTGTAAACCGGCTGAGATTCCAACTCCGGATATAGATATGGGTTTAACAGAACCTGTTGAAAAGGCAATTCCTGAAGCTATTGATATTATTTTAAAAGAAATCGGGGTAAAATAATGTTTGATAAATTGAAAAAAGCTTTTGGCGGTTCATCTGAACCAGAAGCACCAAAAGTAGAAGAAAAAGTTGAAGCTGCTCCTGCAGAAACCCAAGCTGCTCCTGCAGAAACCCAAGCTGCTTCCTCAAAACCACGTATTGGTTACATACACTTAAGTGGTTGTACTGGTGATGCAATGTCTTTAACCGAAAACTATGATATTTTATCCACAGTTTTAACTGACATGGTTGACATTGTTTACGGACAAACTTTAGTTGATAAATGGATTCACGGTACTTATGCTGAAGAAATGCCAGAAATGGACTTATGTTTAATTGAAGGATCTGTATGTTTACAAGATGAACACAGTGTACACGAACTTTTAGAAGCAAGAGAAAAATCTGGTTTAATCGCAGCATTCGGTTCCTGTGCAGTAACTGGTTGTTTCACCACTTTCGCTCGTGGTGGTCAACAAGCACAACCTAAACACGAATCCTTCTTACCAATTAACTCATTAGTTAAAGTAGATTTAGCACTTCCTGGTTGTCCTGTCGCTCCTGAAATGATTGCTAAAGCAGTTGTTGCTTTATGTGAAGGAGACTTAGATTACTTAAAACCAGCAATGGATTGGGCTGCATGTGATAAAGGCTGTGGCTGTGATGTATTAACTAACGTAATCCGTCAAGGATTATGTACTGGATGTGGAACTTGTGCTCTTGCTTGTCCAACTAGAGCAATGGGCTTTTCCGAAGGTAGACCTAGCTGTGATAGAGACAGATGTATTAAATGTGGATCTTGTTATATGATGTGTCCAAGGTCATGGTTACCTGAAGGAAGAATTAAAAAGGAAACAGGACTTTAGGAGGAATGAATATGCCATTAGGTACTTACAAAGAAGCAGTATCTGCAAGATCTACTGATAAAAAAATTCTAGACGTATCACAAGACGGAGGAATTGTTTCAGCATTACTCTGTTACGCACTCGATGAAGGAATCATTGAAGGTGCAGTTGTAGCTGGAACTCCTGATGAAGATTGGAGACCTATTCCTACTGTTGTAACTTCATCTGATGAAGTTATTGCAGCTGCTGGAACCAAATACTCAATGTCCCCAACATTATCTGTTTTAAAAGAAGCAACCCGTCAATACGGTCTTGAAAAATTAGGAGTTGTTGCAACTCCATGTCAAACACAAGGTTTAAGAAAAGCACAAGCTTATCCATTCACAAGATTCGTCGTTGACAAAATCAAATTAATCGTCGGTATCTACTGTATGGAAAACTTCCCTATGGCTTCTCTTGATACCTTTGCAACCGCAAAATTAGGATTTGACAGCTTACAAGATGCTAGTAAAATGGACATCGGTAAAGGTAAATTCTGGTTAACCAAAGACGGTGAAGATTCTGGTTTAGCTATTAAGGAAACCCACGGTTACGAACAAGCTGGATGTAACATTTGTCAAGATTATGTTGCTGAATGGGCTGACGTATCAACTGGTTCAGTTGGATCTCCTGATGGATGGTCTACTGTTTTAACCAGAACTGATGACGGTTCTAACATATTCAAAGCAGCTGTATCTGCTGGTTTAATTGAAACAAAACCAATGGATGAAGTAAAACCTGGTCTTCCTTTACTTGAAAAATTAGCTAAAGGTAAAAAAGACAAAAACACTGCAGAACGTGAAAGAAGAGCTAAAATGGGAGTTAAAATCCCTACTATTTATTAAATCTTCTGTCTTTTTTCTTTTTTTTAAAAATTAGTATATATTAAAAAATAGAGTGAAGAGTGTAACTCTTCGATTAAATAGTTGTAACAGTACAACCTTCTTTTTCAACAACGATTGTATGTTCTTTTTGACTGACAAAACAGTCCTTTTTCTCACGAAGTGGTGCATAAGGATAAACAGCCATCGCATCAGATAACTGTTTTAGAGCAATATTTCCTTTTCTCTCACCAAATTCATCAGTAATCCATCTTCCGGAAAATGGAACATATCTGTGATTGTGCTGAATATATTTTAGTACTCTTTGTGTACTTTTCATTCTAAATGGCTTGTTTGCCATGTATGAGAAGATGTAATGGCCAGGCATATCATTTACTATTCCTTCACCGTTAGTTGCAAAGGGTTCAATTGCCACAGCTTGACCCTCTTCTAAAATATAGTTGTCATGATTGTCATAATTTGGAATTGAAATACCTGCATGCAGGTTATTTTGCTCCAGACTGTGTCCTGTTAAATTAAAAATAGGGTTCAAGTTATATTCAGATATTGCCTCATGAACTGCAGCACCGATTTTAGAAACTTCAACGCCGGCACGTGCTGTTGCAATTGCTGCTTCAAGACCTGCAGCTGATGCTTCTACAATTTCTTCATGCAGGTTTATTTCATCTTGAGTATAATTTTCATCAATATTTCCATCAGCAATTATTGTAACTGCCGTATCTGCAATGTATCCGTCAATCATTGCACCTAAATCTAGTTTTACCATATCTCCAGCACGAATTACAGTTTCATCACCTGCAGGAGATGTGTAATGGGCAGCTACTTCATTTAATGACACATTACATGGAAATGCAATTTGGGCTCCTGATTTTAGGATTTCGCTTTCGACGTATTCGACCAAATCAATAACTAAAGTTCCGTCTTTAATCATTTTTGATGCTTCTTCACGTATTCTTGAAGCAATTTTTCCTGATTCTATATAAGATTCCATCATAAAATAATACCTTCACTAAATTAAATAATTAATTATATAAATTGATAAAGTTATATATTATTTATATTACTTCACGCTATAAATATAATTGGAGGTTAAAAAATGGATACTATTCCTACAATGCCAGACCAAATATTTTATTTAATTATCTTGGTAATTGTTGCTGTTGTATTAATTATTGTAGTTTATCAATGGAGAAAAGTTGCACAATCCAAAAATTCAATCTTAATGCTTGAAAAAGAAATTGAACTTAAAAAAATGTCTATGGTGGAAAAAGACATTGAATCAAAAAGATTAATGGACAATCCAATTCCTTTACCACAAGAGCAACAGGACAGTCTTTCAGCTATAAGACAATCCACAACTGAAGTCAGAAGCAACGTCGGTTATCTTCACTCTGAAATCAATGAAAGATTAGCAAGACTCGAAGCTGAAACTGAACAAAGAAAATTGGAAAAAATGCTCAAAGAGATTGAAGCAAAAGAAGCTAAACTTAAAAAGATGGATAAATAGGTGGAAATATGGATGCTATGGAAGCTGTTGCAGTTTTAATTTTAATTATTGCAATTGCAGTTTTAGTTTATTATTACTTATTAAATAGTCCGGAATCTATGGACAAATTGCGCAATATCGTTCCAACAAGTGCAGATGCTCATATGAATGAGGTTTTAAATAGGGATTCCGAACCTGCATATGATGATTTGCCTAAAGAAGATACTGCTAGTGAAGGCGATGATTCCATGACTAAAAGAATCAAAGTCAAATTAAGTGACATCGACATGTCTGGTTTAAATACTGACGCATTTTCAAATAAAATCGATGCATTTTTAGATGCTAAAAGTGATCAGTTAATTAAAGATTGGTCTTTAGCTACCACTAATGATTTGGAAGAACTTGAATCTAAATTTTCCCAAACCACTAGTAATGTTGATGCTTTAGAGAAAAATTTCAATGAGTTTAAAAAATCTTCAGTCGAATTCCAAAAGGCGACTGAAGAAAAATTAGACGATTTGGATAAAAGAATTGAATCTTTAGAAAATAAATAAACTTTATTTTCTTTAATTTTCCTTTTTTGTCGAAAGGTTTATATATTATCTTTTCTATAATTATTATATAGTTGTACTACTTTTTTCTTATAGCAGGGTGGGGTAGTCTGGTGAACCCGCGGGGCTCATAACCCCGAGATCCCTAGTTCAAATCTAGGCCCTGCTATCTTAATTAATATTTTTATGGCAAGTTAAAGACAGCTACTGGTTATTTTAACTAAGGAAACTCCGCCCATCAATACAGAACTATGGCGTTGAAAAACGTATACTGAGAAGTATGACTCTGGAGCAGAAACGACACGGCTTTTAATGGTAGACGATGATATTTAATTGAGGACATTAAAAGAATCGGTGAAACGGCCATTCCATAGGATGCAAGAACAAAGCTGCCGATAATCGCTGTTGTAGGCAAGGTAGTTCGCTAAGATGAATGCTGTTAAACAGAAGGTGGGTTACTCTTAACAGGCCATAAATATTAATTAATATTAATAAGCAATCATTTGCCTAAATTCTTCTAATAGATTATATAGTTCTTCTTTTGAATTAATTTTAAACAGTTTAGGTTTGATTTCAGAGCTTCTGTATGTATTTTTAAGGTAATATGCTGCATGTGTTCGCATTTTATGCATTGCTACTTTTTCACTTCTCAAATCAGAAAGCAGCTCAGCATGCTTTTTAATCATGGCTATTTTTTCATCAATTGTTATCCTTTCAGGTTCAATTCCTTCATCCAGATAGTCAATGCACTGCTTTATAAGCCACGGATTTCCGCGTATGGCTCGTCCAATCATGATTGCATCACAATCTGTCTCATCAATCATCTCTTTAGCATCATAACATGTCCAGATATCTCCATTACCTATTACTGGAATTGAAACGGCATCTTTAACTTCCTTGATAATCTTCCAATCTGCAGCAACGTCATATCGGTCTTCCCGTGTTCTTGGATGAACTGCTATTGCAGAGGCTCCTGCATCTTCTACAATTCCTGCAACTTCAAGAGCATTAATGTGTTTTCTGTCCCATCCGCTTCTTATTTTAACGGTAACTGGCACTGGAACACTTTCAACTACACTTTTGACAATGTCTGCTATTTTTTCAGGACTTTTCAAAAGGGCGCTTCCGGACTGGCTTTTAATGGCCACTTTGGTGACGGGACATCCCATGTTGATGTCAATAATGTCAGGTTTCATGGTTTCATAAACATATTTGGAAGCTGTTTTAAATGTTTCAGCTTCCGCTCCGAAAATCTGCTGAGCTATTGGACGCTCTTTTTCAGTCATATACAACATCTCCTTTGTTCTTTCATTGTCATACATGATTGACTTTGCTGAAACCATTTCGGTTCCGATAAGTCCGCAGCCCATTGATTTAGCAATTTGTCTAAATGGTGAATCACATATTCCTGCCATTGGAGCTAGACAAATCTGATTGTCAATTTTAACATTGCCAATTTTCCATTTCATTAAATAAATATTTAGTTTAGCAATTATTTAATTAATTGTATTTAAAAAAAGTAGTAATGTGGATTAGTTAAATAATCCACTTAAAAATCCTTTTGCTGAATCGCTGTCAGTGCTTCCCAAAACATCAGATACTTGGCTTTGATAGTTGTCTATATCGCCTTGAACGTTTTGGATTTGTTCAATACTGTCTGCTAAATTTTCAATATCGGTATTTGTAAGGTTGATATTGTAGGTAATTGTGTAATTGTTGATTATATTTACAATTGTAGCATGATCAGTAATGTCTTCTTCTTGAACGGTCTGTTTCACATCGTCAACTAAATTGGATAACTCATCTGCGTCAACGTCAGAATTTTCCACAATTTCTGCTTGAGTGTAGATTTCATTGTTGGCTGCTTCTTTTACTGTATCTGGAATTTCAACATCGGTTGCCACTTCGTATGAATTCATGATTCCTGTAAGTGCTGATTCACCGGTTGCAGTTACAGGGCTTGTTACATAAACGTGTCCGCTTGTAATTCCAACAGATTTTAGGGCAGATAGGTACATATCTCCGGTTATTGTGGTGATTTTTGATTTGTCCACACTGACTTCAAGATTGTCGTTGTCATTTAAATCCACAAGTGCTGAGGAAAATATCTGGTTTGAATTGTAAGTTTTTCCTGTTATGGTGCTTGCAATCTTATTTACTTCGCTGGCTGTGATTATTTTTGAATCAATAGTGTATAAATCAACGCCTGCCTGTTTTACAAAAAAGTCATCTACGATATTTTTATAATCTGTGTTTTTGTGTGTAGTTTCACCATAAGTTATTACAACTTGGGAGCCGTCATTAGCTGAAAAACCTACAGGTATGAGCATTCCTATAATTAATATTGATAGGAGAATCATGCTTAAACTAATCTTGCGCATTATTATCACCTCTAATATATTGGTACATTTTATTTAGTCGATACAATATTTAAATGTATCTTTTTTGTGTTTATTTGATTTTAATGAATTATAGTTCTAATTAAGTTTAGTTAATTTTATATGTTTTCAAATTAAATTTAAACTTATAGTGAATTATTGCTATGTTTGTTATAAATAATTGTAAAAGGGGGTGAAAATACGAAAAAGTTAGATTATAGGTTGTTATTTACATTAATTCTTTCGATAATGCTCATATTTTCAATAAGCATGGTTTTTGCAGATGAAAATAATGCAGTATCTGATGTGGTTGGTGTTCCTAATGAGATAAGTGATGTTGGTCAAGATTCGCAATTGATTGAAATTGAGAGTTCCCAGGTTGATGAATCTATTTTGGCAGAAAGTAATAATGTTATTAATATTCATGTAACTGACTCTTATAACGAAACTGGCAACACATGGGATGAAGATGGATTTGACTTAGCGGGAGCTACCGTTAAGGTTTATGACTCTTCAAATAAACTAATTTCAACACACACAACAAATTCAAAAGGTAATGCAGTAATCAAGAACTTGGCTTCAAGCAAATATTACTTGGAAGTCAGCTATTCAACATATGAACCAATGAAACTTGATGTTGTCGATTTTACCAAAAAAAGCGGTACAGTAAATATTGATAATGTAATGTTCGTTCCGGATATCCTGATGCTTGTGGACTACAACTCCCACAACGAAAAAGTGGATGTCTTGATGAACATGTCCAGAAGAGTTGCGTTTATCAGTACCACTGATTTTGACAAAGGAAGGGCATGGTTAGTTGAATATGCAAACTACATTCATATTGATATGTTTTCAGAATCGGCGTATAGTGTTTTTACAGGTCAATACTTAAAGGAATTATTGGCAAAATCACCGGCTAATGCAAGATATAACGTTGCATATACATTCGGTGTCTGCTCACAGCAAATCCTAAACAACACTGGTTTGCATGTTGTTGGAGCTTCAGCTAATAACAACACTTTTGATACAATTGAAAACACATATGTTGGCTCATATTTCCAGGCAAGAGATATTGAGGAATCACATATCCTACAAAGTAATATGAAGAATTATTTGGCTTATGTTTATTATTTAATCAATCCGTCAAAATACACAGATCCTACACTTGATGAGGCTAACTCTCCTTTAATGTCTCCTGAGTGCGGATTTTACCATCCGGACATGGGAATCTATTCATTGGTTCCTGAAGGAAAGCTTGTAAATCAGTGGATTCGTGAAAATCCGGGTTATACTCATAGTGGTGATGGAAGTCTAAACTGGATGGTCGAAGACTATGTGGAATGGTTGACAAATGTCTTGGATCCGACAAGTCTGTTTATTAAGTTTGAAAACGATTATATTGCTAAATTCAATCCAAACAAAACATTTATAGCTATCGCTTCTTACTATGGTGGTGAAGAAGTAGTTGATGCTCTAATCAGAGGCTATGAAGCTAGCGGAAGGCCGGCATTCAATGTATTTAAGACAGGCACACAACCCCCTATCTCTTCAATCTTAAACAAGATTAACAATATTTCAAAAGTGGGAATGTCTGCTGTTAATTCATTGTGCAGTTGGTCACTAGATTATACTGCTGGTACTGCAGAACCGGACTTATCAGATATTGATTTGCATGTATTGAAAGGTATAGTTGATATATCAGAATACAGTTTTAACAGTGAATTGGGTCCTCAAGTGGAATGGACATTTATGGTTACCTATCCAAGTTTTGAAGGAGTATTCGGACAGGTTGCACTGTCTTATGTGGATGGCTATGGAAAATCTCATGTCATTCAAGATGGTATAGATAAAATGGTCAAATTAAACTGTGCTTGGGCTGATTTAAAAGATTTAAACAATTCTGATAAAAAAATATCTGTAATGCTGTACAATTACCCACCAGGTAAAGCAGAAATTGGTGCATCTTATCTTGATGTTTTCAATAGTGTCTATGATTTGCTTATTCAGTTGTATGCTCAAGGATATGATATTGGAGGTGCTGTTGAATACTCAAATGTTTACAACAACACTTATCAGTGGATTATCAACTCAAATACTGATTATCGTGTCAATGGAAATTACACTAATTTGATTTCACTTGAAAATTTGACTGATATAATCTTTGATATGAACAACAAAGGTTCATGGGCATCAGGTTTGCTTGAAAAATATGTTGAAGAAAACTGGGATTATTTAATGGAACACCATCAGTTAATTTCTCTTGAAGATTTTGAATATTTGACATCTGATTTAAGGGATGAACTATATAAAGAACTTATAGATTATTGGGGTGACAATTTAGGTCCTGCAATGGTTTATAAAGAAAAATACATCGTAATTCCAGGTATATGGTTCGGTAATGTATTTGTTACTTTCCAGCCAAGTAGAGGTTGGGAGGAAGTACAGGATTATCACAGCCTGACTATACCTCCACATCAGCAATACGTTGCATTTTATGAATGGATGGATAAAATCGCAAATGTCAATGCTATGGTTAGTATGGGAACTCACGGTACTCAGGAATGGTTGCCAGGTATCAATCTTGGTGCATTCCCGGGGGATTGGACATTTGAATTGACTTTAATTCCAACAGTCTATCCGTATATTGTTTCCAACCCTGGTGAAGCTATGGTTGCAAGAGATAGAAGTTCAGCACTTCTTATTACTCACATGACTCCTGCAATGGTTTCATCTGAGTTATATGGTAATTATACTACCTTGAAAAATTACATTAACTACTATAAAGACCAAGTTGCTCTTAATGTAACTGCCAATGCTGAATCCTATAGAAATATGATTTTGGAATTGGCTCCTGCTTTAGGTTTTAGAAACATTACCGAAAACGAAAGTTTCAGTGACTGGATAGATGAACTGCACCTTTATCTTGATGCAATGGAAGATGACTTCAATACTTATGGATTGCATACATTAGGTAAGGTCTTAACTGGTTATGAGCTTGCAGAAGAGATAATTACAATTGTAACTTCTCAAACTAAGATTTATAATCAATTAATAGAGTTTTTATATCCTGATTTGGCTAATTTAAGCTTTTATAAGGATATGCAAGGCAATCTCAAGTATTCAAATGAAGTCAGTGCCATTAAAGCTTACCTTAAGGAGTATGTTTATCGTATGGTTAATGGTAGTTCAGCTGAAGAGCTAAACAATGAATTGGGAATTTTAAAGGGAACCGCTTTATATAATTCAACAAGTTATTGTGAAGATATAATCGTCAATATTCAGAATAATAATGAATGGAATGCGATTTTACTTGCTTTAAGTGGAAATTATGTAAAAGCAGGATTGTTTGCAGACCCATCATATGGGGATTCTATTCCTACAGGATATGACGGTTATGCATCTGACCCAACAAGAATGCCGTCTTTAGCAGCATATGATTCTGCTGTAAGAATTGTTGACATGCTTTTGGCTAATTACTATGATCAGCATGGTAAATGGCCGGAATTAACTTCATTGATTTTATGGGGTACTGAAATATCAAGAACTGAAGGAATTGGTGTCGCTGAGTTTATGTATCTGCTTGGTTGTAAACCGGTATGGGCGGACAATGGAAAAGTTCTGGGCGTTGAACAAATACCTATTGAAGATTTAAAAGTTGAATTAAACAATGGTACAATTGTTAACAGGCCTAGAGTTGACGTATTCGCCAGTATGGTTACAAACAATAAGGATTGGATTACTTGGATGTTAACAGCAGTTAAACTGGCTGCTGAAGTCGATGGTGAAGATGCATCTAACAATTTTGTTAAAAAGCATTATGCTGAAAATCCAACTTTGGACAGATTATTCGGTCTTCCGGGCAATGTATTGGAAGGAACCGGTATGTCTAATCTTATTCCGAATACTGCTGACTGGAACATATCAACTTTCCACGATTATGCAATGGATATTTATTTAAATAAGGTATCTTATTCATGGACTCTTGACGAAAAAGGAAATATTGTCATTAATAAAGAAAAAGAGATATATAAATATCTGATTGAAAATGTTGATGTAATTACCCAGAACTTTGACAGTAGCTGGAGATTATTTGACTCAGACGATTATTTCGACTGGTTTGGTGGTTTGTTAAATGCAGCTAACAGATTGAAAGAACAAGCCGGTAAAGAACCTGTAGATACAATGTTCTTTGATATTAGGAATAAAAACGATATCAAATCCAGAACATATATGGAAGAAATCAATTTCGAAATTCGCAGTATGCTTTTAAATCCACAGTATACTGAAGCATTAATTCATACTCCTGCCGGAATGAATTCCTATGCTGAAAGTATGCAGAATTTCTATGGGTCACTGCTATTAGGTGGGCGTCCGTTAAATACTCAATTGGGTAATCAGCTAGCTGAACAGATGTTGTACATATCATCTACTGTTAATAAAGCTAGTTTGGCTCCTGGTTCTCAATCATGTACTGCTTGGATGATTTATATGGCTCAACAAGGGCTTTGGGATGCAGATTCAAGCACTGTTCAAAGATTAATTGATGATTATATGAGAAGTGTAGTACAATATGGTGTTGCATGTTGTCACCACACATGTAAAAATCTTGCATTTAGTGATGAGATAATTCAGGCAAGTTCATTAACTGCTGCTGAAAAACAAAGATTTGCAGAAATTTTAGCTCAAGCAACAAATACTGAGCAATTATATACTGCAGATGAAACTGGAGGAAGCAGTGGTAATGCGAACACACTAGCTAACGGAACTTCTCAAGAGAAATCAAGCGGTTCTAGAGATGGTGGTCAAACAGCAGTTGGTGAAGATCCATCTCCAAGTGGAACAGCACAATCAGCTTCAGATGCTCAGGATTCATCATCAAGTGATGCCGGTGCAAGTGGAGCTCAAGCTTATGAACTTTCACAGAAATCTGCATCTAAATCTGCAGTTTCTGCCGAGTCCAGTATGCCAATATTTGTTATTATTGCAGTAATTATCTTAATTGCAATATTCCTGGTTGGATACTTAAGAAACGATGAAGACGATTTTGATGATTATTAATTTAATCATCCTTTTTTTAATTTTTTAATATTTTCTAGAAAATATTCTTATTTTTAGTAATTTTTAAATATTTTATTTTATCAAAAATAATAATATATTAGAAATTTTTTAAAGTGTATTTTAATAAACTTTAAATTATTATATTAAATTTAATTTGATGAGGTATAATATGTTTAAAAAAGCTAGTTTATTAGTTTTATTACTGTTAATCTTTTTTTCGGTTGGTGTAGTTAGCGCTAGCGATAATATCGATGGTAATTATACTAATGATATTTTAGATACGTCTGACATTGCCGTTGATGACGCACTGTCAGCCAGTTCTCACGTTATAACAAAAGACAATTATAATCAATATTTTGATAATGAAGGAAATGCAATAAATACTGTTGTAAAATCAGGAGATACAGTTAATTTCCAGGGTGACTTTTCCAATCTAAGATTTGCGTTTAATACTCCCGTAACTATTGTTGGAGACAGCACTCATAAAATGACAAATGTTGCTATAACATTAAACAGCGGAGCATCCGGAAGTTCTGTATCCAATTTGAATATTGCAAATACAAAATCTGCAACTTGGGGTTTGTTTTTAAATTCAGCAAGCAAATGTACCATTAAAAACTGTATTATAACAAATACTGGTTCTGCTTCCTACTGTATTTCTCTTGCAAATGGAGCCAATTATAATAACATTACTGACAATACTTTAACAGGTTATGGCGAATGTTATGGGCATGGTACAAGGTCTATTCCGGCATTGCTTGTAAGTGGTTCTAATTATAATTACCTGGCCAATAATCATGTTGAAGTTGATGATGCAAACGGTATTTATCTATCCAGCTATTCAGGTTCCTCATATGGAATCGCAATAAATGGTGGGGAATCATTCTTTAACACAATCTACAACAATACTGTTAAATATAATGTCCTTCCAACATCATGGGCTTATGGTATCCAGATAATGGGTGGAAACAACACCATCAAATCCAATACAATTATCGGAGGTTATAGAGGTGTTTCTACTGCAGGTAGTGGCAATATAATTAGGGATAATAAAATTATCAACCTCACAGGTGCTGATTACAATAATTTAGGTGTTGAAGTCGGTGGGGAATTCGGAATTGTCGGTTCATATGATTCCATTGTAATTAACAACACCATCACTGGAGCTAAAATAATTGCAACTGGTGCAGGAATATCCATTATTGACAATGGAATTGCCCAAGATAATTTCGTTGACGTTACCTTAAAAGGAAGAGGAATTGTTGCAGCAGGTTCCAATGTTGAAGTTAAAAACAATAAGGTATTTACACAGTCAGGTTCAGGCATTTATGAAAAGGATGAAGGATCAGGCTTATTGATTGACGGAAACGAAATCACATCAGATACTGGAATCTGTATTTTAATTGAAAAATTAAGTTCAAAAAGAATGCCTTCTGATGTAACAATCACAAACAACGTCCTTTATACAAACAACGAATATGCAATTGACGTAAGCGGTGTTAAGGCTGATACTGCAAAAATAGAATCAAATAATGTAGGTTCCGGAAAAATATTGTCTCCGTCAGGTGTTGTTGACCCTTCAAAACCGGCTTATAACTATAAAGGAACAACACACATCATCACTTCCTCAAATATACGCCAATATATCAACGACAATGGTGGTTTAACATCTAAAATCAATGATGGAGATATTTTAAACTTCCAGGGAACATTTTCAAATGAAATAATCTACGTTACAAAAGCTGTAAAAATAACAGGAAACAATCCTATATTCTACAATTCCTCATTTAAGGTCACATGTGGCAATGTATTGATTGAAAATTTAAACATCATCAATGCAAATGCTGAAAGGGTAAATGCGTGGGGTATTTTTGTCTATCAGGCTCCTGGTGTCAGAATACAAAACAATAACATTAGCGTCAATGATCCGAATGCGGCTTATGCAGTTTACGTCCTGGAATCAACCGATGTTGATGTAATCAATAACTATTTTGTTTCTGAGGGAAATTATCTTACATTTACACTGCTTTCATATGCCAGCGAAGAATGTAACTTTACAAACAATACAATCAACACTATCGGTACAGGTGAAGTCTATAATTTTGAGCCTGAAAAATGCATTGACGGAAATGAGTTATGCTTGGACGGCAGCGAGTTCTGTCTTGACGGTGGACACATTGTTTCTGAAATATATA
>JAFUCN010000086.1 GCA_017459665.1 Methanobrevibacter sp.
AAACCTACTTACGGTGCTGTTTCAAGACAAGGACTGCTTGACCTTTCAATGAGTCTTGACCAAATCGGACCATTGGCAAATGACGTTAGCGGAATAGCTTTAGCATTAAACACAATTGCAAAATATGATGAAACCGAATGTACTACCCTAAACTGGGAAAAACCTGACTTTACTGATGTTTTAGCAGATACTAGCCTTGAAGGCATGAAAATAGCTGTATGTAAGGAATTCATTGACGTTACCGATGAAGAAATCAACAAAACAGTCAATAAGGCTATCAACAAATTAGTTGATGCCGGCGCTGAACTTGTAGAAGTAAGCTTTGACTACATTGACCTTTGTCTTCCGACATACTACCTAATCAACTATGTGGAATTCTTCTCAGCTACCAGAAAATACGACGGAAGAGACTACGGTTCAAGAATCGAAGAGGTATGTGGAGACGAAGTTTTAAGAAGAATCAAAATCGGTTCCCATATTGCAGAAGCTGAATTCAGTGGTAAATACTACAAACAGGCATTGAAAGCAAGATCAGTTATCAGAGGAGAAATTACCTCCATGCTTGAAAACGTTGACTTGATTGTAGGACCAACTGTACCTAAACTTCCACACGAAATCGGCCAGGAATTGGAACCTATGGAAATGTATGCCTACGATATCTTAACTGTAATAGCTAACCTTGCAGGAATTCCAGCAGCAAGCATACCTGCAGGTGAAGTCGACGGCATTCCAGTCGGATTACAAATCCAGGCTAAACCGTTGGATGATGAAAAAATTATTAAAGCTATGAGTGTTTTCGAAAACACTCAATAATTCTCTTTTTTTAACAATTTTAAACCATTAACCTTAAATGCAAAAATAATTTTACACTTGAAATATACCTTTAATTATTATAGTTGAAAAATACAATAGATTATACAAGAGGTAATTTTTATGAAAAAAATTGGACTTGCTTATGTTAGTGGAGCCGTTCCCGGATTTGAAGAGTTTGGAAATTTACCTACCGATATTGTAAAGGAAAATGGACTGGTTAACGGTAACAGGGCATCTGAAGAATTGGATGCATTAATCATTCCCGGCGGAACCCTAATCGAGTCAAACGATATAAACATGGATTTGAATAGTGAAATAAAAAAGATGGCTCGTGACGGAAAACCGATTATTGGAATATGTGCCGGTTTTCAGCTACTGTCTAACCAGATTGACATAGGAAGAAAATCCCCAGTGCCAATCGTCAAGGACGGTTTAGGTCTGATTGACGTTAACTTCTCACCGCTGATTACAAGTGACCGCGTAAAGGCGAAAGTGTTTAAAAACTCATTTTTAGTAAAAAACCAGGACACGGACGTTGACGGTTTTCACACCCACACCTACGGTAAGATCGAGGGAGATGCAAAACCACTGTTCTATTCACAGGTCCAAAGGATGAATTATGGAGATACCAACGAAAAGGGAGAATACAACATATTTTCCGGGGCATGCAACGACGACGGTAACGTTATCGGAACCATGATTCACGGCATACTTGATGAAAATCCGATTATTGTAGAAAATCTGTTGGAACAAATAGATGTTACAGACATTGATGAAATTTACAATAGAAATATCGAAGTAAAAAAATTCCTTCATAGCGAAGTTGGAATCAACACCAACATAAAAGTGCCTGAGATAAAGGGAAACGAAAAGCCGAAATATCTAATGATTGGAAGTAACGGATCAGATTCAGGCAAGACATTTATCCTGACAGGCCTTGCAGGTGCACTTAGAAAAAGAGGATATAAGGTAGCGCTTCTAAAGGTAGGACCAGATGTGCGTGACATTATACCAGGACTTTACTTGACAAAGGGAAAAATGGAAGAGTTTGCATCTGTAAAAATAGGACACCTCGGATGGGAAGATATCGAATCTACAATAAAAAAATTAAACTCATCAGATTACGATATAGTGTTAATAGAAGGTGTAATGAGCGTATTTACAGGTCTTTTAAATGAAAAGGTTCCATTTTCAGCAGCAGAAATTGCAATGTCATCAAATATACCAATGATACTGGCTTCAGGTGTCAACAAGGGAGGAATCGAATCTGCAGCTATTGATTTGGTTTCCCATGCAAATATGCTTGAAAAATTCGGAGTACCTGTAGAAGCTATTCTGCTAAACAAGGTTTACAACGATAATATATTCGACAATGTGGTGCCATATATCCAAAACAATACCAATGTCAAAAAGGTACTGAAACTTCCTAAACTGAAATCAGCTGATATGAGAGGATTTATACCTGAAGTTGAAATCAGATATGAACTGTTTAGCCACCATGCAATGGAACTGATTGAAAACAACTTAGATATTGATGAAATCGTGTCTATGGCTCGTGAAGTCGAATTTGAAAAGATTTACACATTTGATGAAATAAAAAGCAAGGTGATTTAATGGCGCTTAACCTAAGCCCTGAAAAGGGAGTAAAGCTTACAAAAAAGGACCGTGGCCACGTACTTCAAAAGATGAAACAGGGCTGGAAAGCGACCTGTCTAATTCCAGATTATGTATTTGACGAAAACGGAGACATTCAAATCGGATCTGATAAAAACCGCAGACTGGTTAAAATCGTTAAAATTAAAGAAGACGGAATCTACATTGAAAATGCGCTTAAAAGCAAGACATTGCGCATAGTATGGGATAAGGTTGCCATAATAAGTAAATCAAAAGAAGTAAAGGATGGAATAGAAATAAAAATGCATGACGGTAAATACGTTGCCTTCAGCATCTACAATTCCTATAAAATCCAACAGATAACCCAGTTCATTGTGGATTACATACAAGATAAAAGATATAATAACGCTAATATGTACAATTAGCCTTATTCTTTT
Organism: Methanobrevibacter sp.; assembly: GCA_017459665.1. Taxonomy (GTDB): domain Archaea; phylum Methanobacteriota; class Methanobacteria; order Methanobacteriales; family Methanobacteriaceae; genus Methanocatella. The sequence continues at coordinate 2,865 of JAFUCN010000086.1, forward strand.
AAATATTCGTTAATGATGTCTTCGCCTCTAAGCAAAACCAGACCGTTTTCTTCGGCGTATTTGCGAGCATCGGCAATTGAAGTAGCCTGTCCGGTTTCACCATCCATCATTTCACAAACTACACAAACAGGAGTAACACCGGCAAGCTCACATAATGCAAGTCCGATTTCAGTGTGTCCCTGTCTGTTTTTGACAAGTCCGTCTGCTCCTCTTAAAAGACATACATGACCTGGAGATCTAAAAGTAGCTCCAAATTCATCAAATCTTTCATCTTTCATCATCAAAGCCATTTCACTGATTGTCATTGCTCTGTCATGGTCAGTTACACCTGTGAATGATTTTCTGTGATTTGCCCATACTGAAAAGGATGATCTTTCATCGTATGGAATGTCATTTGGTGCAAGTTCAGCAAGTTCAGGATATTTTTCTGAAGCAGCTTCCATAATGTCGACCATGAACGGTAAGTGAATGGCATCACAAAAATCAGAATGAAGACAATTGCATATTAAACCACCAGCGTCATTTCTCATGGTTGCAATTGATTTAGGGGTTACGAATTCAGAAGCGATAATCATATCAACTTCCCCTTCCCTGTCATCATCATCGAAAACGAGTACAAACTCACCATTTCTTATGGCTTCTAAAGCTTTATCTAAATTTGTTTCTTGATTCATAGTAACATCTCCTTATTTACTAGAACCAGGGCTAAAAATAACTAAACAACTATTTCTTCTCTTCCATCCGGACTATCACCGTCGGTTTTGGAATCTCACCAAATCAACACATCTTTTGTGCTCGTGGACTTATTTTTTAAAAATCACCACCGGTGGGGAATTTCACCCTCCCCTGAGACTGTGGTAATAGTTTATAAATTCTATATAAAATACTTTTTGGTGAATCTTTTAAATTAAAAAAAGGGTTGAAAAGTTGATTAAACAATAATAATATTTAATCAACAGTATTTAAAATTCTAAGAATCTCACTTTTATCCTTGTGAAGGTATCTGGCAACATCATTAAGACTAAATGTTTCTAATAATGTTTCAATCATGGTTTTTTCAGTTTTTATAGTAGCTTCATTTCTGATTTGAGCCATTATACCTTCGCTTTTTCTATCCATATCAATCATCTCCAACAACTCATCGTGTTTATCCGCATCCACATACTCAACAATATTCAAATACATCGCAACACAAATCTCATCGAGTATAACTGATGGAATACACTCAGATTTGTCCCTAATGTATTCACAAACTTTTTCAACTAAAACATCTTCCCTCATGCCTGTTTCAAATAATGGCAGTGCCACCAAAAGCGAAGACTCCCTTAAAGTTAACAATTGATTGTTTTCAAATTTGTCGAATATACATTTTAAGTCTTTCTCTTTGTTGATTTTTTTCGTTTTGATAATTTCCGGGTGAAACGTCAAATCTAAATCCGTGAACTCGGTTATTTTACCCAACTTAGAAATAACAATCATCACAAGTCTCAACACGGGCCTGTCCTTACAAAAAACACTCATATAATAATTGTATGCTTGTTTTAAGTCTTCAATTCTAAGTGCGTTTTTCTTGAATTCAAAAATCATAATCTTTCCTGATTTGGTTAAAACCTGAAAATCAAAGAAATTATCAAAAATCTTAGGTTTTAGATTCTTTTTAAAAGTTATTGTTTCTGTTGGAAGAACATCCACCACCTCCTCATCAATTCCCAAAATAACAAGGATGTGATTAATGAAAAAAATGAAACAGAACTTCAAAAAGACATCTCTATTTCTTACATCTTCTATTGCCATGAAAAAAAACCTCTTGTTAATTATTCTATAATCAATTTACTGATTTTTCACACTTAATATATCTATCAAAGCCATTATATAAAGTATTTTAGATTTGGAGTTAATTTTACGATGTAAAAGCAATTTTGACTGCGTTAACGAAAAATAGAATATATAGAAGCAAAAATTAAAAGAGAGTTTAGAAGAATTAAGACAAAATAAATTAAAATTCAAGAGATACAATATCGCCGTCTTCAAGGCCTAATTTTTCTCTTAACTTATCTTCAGCGATAAATTCCAGATAATTTTCTTCATGAGTGGTTTTTGCAGGAAATACAATAGCTCCCCTTACTTCATCATTTAAAATAGATTCAATGTATTTTACAGCTCCAAAACCTTCATCAGGCTTTATTAAATTTTCACAGGAGTCTTTAATATCATTAATTTCATCCAAATATTCATCACTTACAATGACATTCAATGTTCCGGGATAGGGAATGAATCCCAGATTTTTCTTAAATTCATTAGTGTAGAATTCCTGTGATAAAAAATATGCTGCCTTTCCAAGGCCGGTTGTAACTTCCCCATTAATTTTCATGAAAATTCCTCTAATTGTTATTCATTAACTGAAAAAAGTGGTTGAAATTTAGGATATTTATCTAAAAAAACTGAAATTTCCCTTTCTAATGATTCGTCTAAACTTAAACCTGACTTTCCATTTTCGATTTTGTGTTTTAACAAACGATTATTATATTCCTGTTTATTTTCTATGTTTTTACCTAATTTAAAAAAGACATCTTGAGGCAAATTACTAGTAATTAAAAATGGAATCCAATCATCTAAATTAATTAAATCTTCATAAAAACTTTCTAATTTATCTTCACAAAGAGTATACTTTAATTTTCTATTAAAATTCATTAATTCCATCCCCTAAAATAATGATTATTGCTTTTTTTAGCTCATAATCTTTTAATAATGTTTTATATATAGTATTTTGAGGTAAAATCCATTCGTTTAAATGTTGGTAATAATGTTCATTAAACATCAACTCTTCAATATAAGCACCATTAGTTCCAATTGGAGCTAAAATTTCAATATGATAATCACCAAATTCCAAATTTGAATTTGAATCAAATGTTGTTGAAAGAGGAGTGTTTAAAATTCCTATTTCATTTTCGTCTTCAATGAAAAAATCATCAAAAACTCTTCTATGTAATATAGAATTAATTTTAATATTATCATATTTATTTATTGCTTTTTGAATATTTTCATTAAAGAATTCCAAATAGCTATCATGATTTTGAGGATTATCATTTTTAGATCTTAAATAACTTAACAAAGGAAATGAATCAATGCCCCACATAATTAAAAATCTTCTTTCATCATCTGTTAAATTTTTAGGAGTGGGATATAAGATTTTCAAATTTTTTGTAGTATTAACTCTATTTTTTTTAAAATCCATTGAATAATCCTTGAAATAATTCGATATTAAATTATTATACAACATATTTAAAGACCAATAAAATTTTATTTTTGAAATTACTAATTAATAATTTGTTTAAATTAATATTTATGTTTTTTCTTGTCGAATAAAGCAATTTAACGAAGTTAAAGCAATATTATAATAAAAATAAAACTTATTAACAATCAAAAATAAATAATAATATAACAAATTTACAGGGTAATAAAATGGAAATAAAAACTATCTCTACTGATGTATTAATCATTGGATCTGGAGGAGCAGGTTCAAGAGCAGCTATTGAAGTTGATGATGCTGGTCTAAAGGCCATAATTGTATCTAAAGGATTGTCATTTAGGTCCGGATGTACTGGAATGGCAGAAGGAGGATACAACGCTGTTTTTAAAACCGTTGATAAGGACGACTCAATAGAAGCTCACATTCACGACACTCTTAAGGGTGGAAGCTATCTCAACGATGAAAAGCTTGTTGAAATACTTGTTAACGAATCACCAAAAAGACTGATTGACCTTGAAAACTACGGTGCACTGTTTGACCGTCAGGAATCAGGCCAAATTGATCAAAGACCATTTGGTGGACAGACCTACAGAAGAACCTGCTATCAGGGAGACAGAACCGGTGCAGAGTTATTGAACGCCTTGAAAGAGGAAATCATCAAAAGAGACATTGAATGTGTTGAAGAAGTTATGATTACATCTTTAGTTACTGATGACAACCAGGTAATCGGTGCAACAGGTCTTGATTTAAAAGATTCAAGCCTAATATACTTCAAGGCAAAATCCGTTATACTTGCAAGTGGAGGAGCTGGACAACTATACCCTGTAACATCCAACACCTTCCAGAAAAACGGAGACGGTTATGCAATAGCCTATAGAGCCGGAGCAAATCTAATAGATATGGAACAAATCCAATTCCACCCGACAGGAATGGTGGCCCCTGAATCCAAAAAAGGAGTACTTGTAACAGAAGCCGTAAGGGCTGAAGGTGGAAAGCTCATCAACACCGACGGTGAGAGATTCATGTCAAAATATGCTCCAGAAAAAATGGAACTTGCTACTCGTGACGTTGTTGCCCGTTCAATCTATCAGGAAATCATCGAGGGAAGGGGAACCGAAAACGGCGGAGTCTATCTTGACATTTCACATCTGGATGATGATTATATAGATGAAAAGCTCGAAACAATGGTTCTTCAGTTTGAAAATGTCGGTGTTGACATAAAGCATGGCCCAATTGAAGTTGCTCCGACAGCACACCACTTTATGGGCGGCTTGAAAATAAATACTGACGCTTCAACATCCCTTAAAAACCTCTTTGGTGCAGGTGAAGTCTGCGGTGGAGTTCACGGAGCAAACCGTCTGGGCGGAAACGCTTTAGCTGACACTCAGGTGTTCGGTAAGATTGCCGGTGTAAGTGCATCTGAAGCATGCAATGACACAGAACTTAAAACCAATGATGAGCAAGTAGCGAAAGAAGCTTCAAGAATTGAAAGCCTGATTAAAAAAGGTTCAATCAAACCTAAAGAGTTCAAAAACAACATCAAACAGTTAATGTGGCAAAAAGTTGCAATCGTAAGAGATGAAAAGACCTTGAATGAAGCCTTAAAAGAGCTTTTAGAAATGAAAGAAGACCTTGTTAACCTGGATGTTGGCGATAAAAAACAGTACAACAGTGATTTGGTGACTGCCCTTGAAGTAATAAATATGGTTGAAATTTGTATTTTAACCGTGAAATCCGCAATTCTTCGAAGAGAAAGTAGAGGCGCACACTACAGATCCGACTATCCTGAAACAAAGGATGAATGGAAAAAGAGTATTGTTATAAATAAAGAAAAAATAGAATTTGAAGCTAGATAGCTTCTTTTAATTCTTTTATGGCCTGTCTGGCCTTATCATAAATTTCCTGTTCATTCAAAACTGTCAGTTTCTTATTTTCCATGAGTATTTTACCGTTACAGATTGTAGTATCAACGTTTGAACCGTTTGCTGAGTAAATTACATTGGAACTTAAGGATGAACTGTCCGGAACCATATTGGCTGAATTGGTATCTATTAAAATAATATCCGCTTTTTTACCGACTTCGATAGAACCGATTTCTGAATCAAGACCTAAAGCCTCAGCACCTTTTATTGTACCCATGGCTATTGCCTCGTCTGAAGTTAAAACCTTAGGGTCAAGGGTTGATACCTTTTGAAGAAGGCTTGCGGTTTTAAGCTCTTCAATCAAATCCAAATTATTGTTTGAAGAGGCACCGTCAGTTCCGATTGAAACACAGATATCATTTTCTATAAGTTTGGAAACAGGAGCAATTCCTGATGCCAGTTTCATGTTACTGCACGGATTGTGTGATACCTTAACGTTGTTTTTCTTTATAATTTCAATTTCCTCATCACTTAACCACACAGAATGTGCTGCAACAACGTCTGGGCCTAAAAATCCAATTTTATCAAGATATTCAAATGGCCTTAAACCTTTTTCAGCAGAAACATCATTGATTTCCTTTTGTGTTTCGCTGACGTGAATGTGAATTCCCATATTGTATTCATCTGCAAGTTCACGGACTTTAATTAACAGCTCTTCGGATGCTGTATATGGTGAATGGGGACCGAAAAATACTTTTATTCTGCCGTCTGCCATTCCATTGCAGTTTTCAAATAATGTAAGGTTTTCCTTGATTTCATTTTCCCTTCTTTCTGCATCGCCAAAATCAATCATACCATATGACAAAACTGCTCTAATGCCTGCCTCGTCAACTGCACGGGCAACGTCTTCCATGTAAAAGTACATGTCGGAAAATGTTGTTGTTCCTGATTTGATAAGTTCGACTGCTCCTAAAAGAGCACCAATATAACAGTAATCACCATTTAGATTAGCTTCCATTGGCCAAATATGATCATTTAACCAACTGTCTAAACTCAAATCATCAGCTAATCCTCTAAATAAAGTCATTGATAAATGAGTATGAGTATTAATTAATCCTGGAAGTAAGATTTTACCGGTAGCGTCAATAATTTTATCTACATTGCCTTCATCTATTTCATCTGAAATTTCGGCAATTATATCATCTTTGATTAAAAGTGATTTTTTTCCTTTAAAATTTTCATTTGGACTTAAAATAAATGCGTTTTTAATTAAAATAGTATTATCACTCATAATAACACCTTAAAAAAATAAAAAAAGATAATTAGCTAAACTTATAAGTTTTTGATAGCTAATTTAATATCATCTGCTTTAACAGTTTTACGTTTTGCGATTTTAGCAACATTGTTTGCTTCTTTAGCAACATCACGAGCAACTTCTTCTAAGTATGCAGCTAATTCAGCTTTTGCATCTTCGCTAACTCTTTCTGCACCAGATTCTTTAATGATTCTTGCAATAGGAGCTTTTGGTATTTCAGACATATTTTTCACCTCACATAAGTTGATTAAAACTTATGATTTAACAGCCAAAATCATAAGTTAAATAACAATATAAGATAACTTAATATTTAAATATTTTGTTAATTAAGGGTATTTTTAACAAAATAAGTTAAAAAAATAACACAAAATGAATTATAGCATTTAAAAATTAATACTATTAAAAAAAGATATTAATAATGATATAATAAAATATATGTGATAAAAAATTTGAGTAGATATGATGAAGATAAAAATTGCAGTTCCTTCAAAGGGAAGAATAAGTGAACCTTCTATAAACATCCTGGAAAAGGCAGGTTTGGGATTGGTCGATAAAAACAATCGTAAACTAATTTCAAAAACATTTAATGAAGATATTGAAGTCATGTTTGCAAGAGCATCCGATATTCCTGAATTTGTAAACGACGGAGTTGCAGATATGGGAATTACCGGTGTCGATTTGATTAATGAAAACGAGGCAGATGTAGAAGAACTTTTGGATTTGAGGTTTGGCCAGACAAAACTTGTTCTAGCCGCACCTGAAGAATCAGACATTAAAAGTATTGATGACATTACAGATGAGATGAAAGTGGCTACCGAATTTCCTGTCTTGACCAAAAAATACTTGGACAAAAAAGGACTGAATTCAAAAATCGTTAAATTGAGCGGATCAACTGAAGCAGCACCGTTCATCGGTATTGCCGATTTGATTACCGATTTGACAAGTACCGGAACCACATTGAAAATGAATCATCTTGAAATCATTGACACTATCCTTGAAAGTACAATCAAACTTATTGCAAATAAGGAAAGCCTTAAAGAGAAAAGAGAATTAATAGAATCCGTCAGCACAAGCATTAAAGGGGTACTTGATGCTGACAGAAAGAAACTGATTATGATGAACGTTAAAGACAAGGATTTGGATAATGTTAAAGAGGTCATGCCTTCAATGGGTGGTCTGACAATATCTGAAGTGTTGTCTGATGAAAAAACCGTGGCCGTTCAGGCTGTAATTGATGAAAAACAGGTTTTTGAACTTGTAAACGACTTGAGAAATGCAGGTGCAAAGGACATTCTTGTTGTGCCTATTGAAAGAATAATATGAAAATTGCAATAATATATTCAACATCAAGCGCTTCAACAAAAAAAGCATGCAAACTGCTTTCAAGTAAAATAAAAGCTACTGTACAGTTGATACCTATTGAAAAGGCAAAAACAGCATGTCTTTTAAAGTACAATTTCATCATACTTGCAGGATCTGCACTAAACGGTAAAGTGCAAAGCGCTATGAAAAGATATATATCAAGAAACTATAAGACACTGCAAGAAAAGCCGATTGCATTGGTCCTAAACTGTGAGGAAGGAATTGATACAAGAGACAGGTTAAACAAGACATTTACAGAACAGCTGGTAGATTCATCATTTATAAACTCAAATTTTGGATATGAACTGAATCCTGATGAAGGAAACTTTTTAGAAAAGAGAAAAACAAATAATCTCATAAACAGCTACAAGAAAGACGGGAAAAGTCTTCCAATGCTAAACATTGACGAAATTGATAAATTTGCCGATTATATTAATAACATGATTGAAAAAAGGGTTGATTAGAATTTTTGAATTAAAAAACATTATTTCCATTAAGGATTTCGAAAGACAAGACATTGAATACATTTTAGATGAGGCTTCAAAACTTGAGGATGTTGCAAAATCAAGAGAAATATCCGAAGAGCTAAAGGGTAAAATACTTGGTTTGATGTTTTTTGAACCATCCACCAGAACCAGAATGTCATTTGAAACTTCAATGAAACGTTTAGGTGGAGAATGCATAGGTTTTGAAAGCAGTGGATCAAGTTCCGTGTCAAAAGGTGAGAGTATTGCAGATACCGCCAAGATGTTTGAAGGATACAGCGATGCGCTTGTAATCAGACACGAACTTGAAGGAGTATCCAAGTTTATTTCAGATATTGTAGATGTTCCCGTAATCAACGCAGGTGACGGTGCGGGCCAACACCCGACACAGACACTTCTTGACTTATACACAATCAAAAAGGAAATCGGCGAAATCGACAACCTAAAAATCGCGTTAATAGGTGATTTAAAATACGGACGTACTGTTCACTCCCTTTCAAATGCTTTAGGATTATACAAAAACGTTACAATATATTTAGTTTCACCTCCAGAGCTTAAAATGCCTGATGAGGTCCTGCATGACGTTAACAAAACCAACATAACATTAAAAGAAGCCACTTCAATTGAGGAAATCATCGATGACGTTGACGTTTTATACGTAACAAGGATTCAAAAAGAGCGCTTTGGAGACATTGATGAATATTTAAAAATCAAAGGTGCTTATATAATAAATAAAAAAATGCTTGAAGGCAAGGATTTAATTGTTATGCATCCGTTGCCAAGAATCGATGAAATCGATGGTGATGTGGACGATACAAAGTACAATAAATATTTCACTCAGGCAGCTAACGCCGTTCCGGTAAGAATGGCTATTTTAAAAACATTGATAAAAAACAACCCTAAATAGTGTAAATGGTTGTTTCAAGTAAATCTTCATCGCATTGAAGTTTGATAATGTTTGTTCTTCCTTTTCCACGACCACGTGAAATGGTATTTGTGGAAATAATACCTAACATTTCCAGTTCGTTGATAAAGTCAAATATTCTTCTGTATGTGACAGCATCCTTTTTGGAAATGTCTTTGTAGGCATCATAAAGCTTACCTGAAGTTATTTCTTCATCCTGTTTTGTCAGATTCAAAATTGCTTCGAGAACCCTTTGCTGTTGGAGAGGTAATGTGGAAATGATTTCACTTACCTTATTGTGCTCTATTCTATCTTTTGCCCTTCTTACATGATCACTTTCGACTTTTTCGCAATCTTCATCAAAAGCCAATTCACCAGCGTTCTTAAGCAAGTCCAAAGCGTATCTTGCATCACCTTCTTCTTTTGCAGCCATTGCTGAGCATAAAGGAATGACATCACTGTCTAAAACACCTTCACAGAATGACAATTCTGCCCTTTCAGATAGGATATCAGCAAGTTGGTTTGCTCCATAAGGTGGAAAAACAATTTCTTTATCGTTCAAACTGCTGGTAACTCTTGATTTGATTAAATTTTTAAAGTCTAAATAATTACTAATACATAAAACTGAGACGTTTTCTGTTCTGGTTAAGGTGTATAATATTCCATCTCCGTCTTTGTCAAGTAAAATATCGATTTCGTCTAGAATAACGATTAAATGTAGTTTTCTTCCAAAGGCATTTGTTTTGAAAATGTCCCTGAATGTGTTTACAACTTCACCTTTGGTCCAACCACGGTTTGGAACGTCACGTCCCAGCTTATTACACAACTGAGCCAGTACCTGATATTCTGTGGTGTAGTCAGTACATCTTACATATTCCACTTTAACAAAAACATTTTTCTTATTAGCAATGTCAATTAGCTGTTCACGTGCGAATTTTGATGCTGCTGTTTTTCCAGTTCCTGTTTTACCGTACAAAGTTACATTAGATGGTGTTACATTGTTTAAAACATCCACCCAATATTTTGCTATTTGTCTTATCTGTTCTTCTCTGTGAACTAGTTTGTCCGGTAAGAATCTATGATCCAAAGGACGTTTGTCCTTGAATATTGTTGGAGTAATAGATTCAGTACTTTCTAAGTCTTCAAAAATATTTGACATGTTTCCACCTTAAAAATTTAAAAAAAAATATTAGTATAATTTCCAGTGTTATTATTATAAAATGTATCATAAATAAAGGTTTTTATTACAATTTTACGAAATGATATTAAAATTGACGAAAATTCAAAATTTTATTTAAATCAAAATTGCTTAAAGTTAATAAAACAAGTTATTGATAAATATTTAACAAAATAAATAAATATTTATTTGTTAAATTAAAATTGACATTATAATATCCAATTAAATTATAAAAATGAAATAGTATTATTTCAATTATAAGATAAGAGTTTCAAGTGTAAATTTTAGAAAAAAACATGAAATTTCATGCTTTTAATCACCGAAACAGCCTTCATTTTGAAAAATTTATCATGGTTTTAAACAAAGAGAGAGACATGCATTTCAAGTGAAACACATTTCATTCAAAAGCCGAAAATCAAGAGATAAATTTCAAGTGTAAGTGAAATGAAAAATTCATAAAAATACTTTAAATAAATAATAAATAAGTAATAAAGCTCTAAATAAAAAACAAAAGAAAATTAGTGGAGATAGATTTCAAGTGTTTACAGATGAAATATACCTCTTCATTTCTTCAGAACCTTCGTAAACGTTATACTTGAAATGCACCTCTCCCTCTATACGAACATACTGTTTTCATTTGAAGGTTTTTCTTGAGGTTTGACACTTCCAAATTTTTTGTCAATTAACCATATACAGTGTAATTTTGATTTAAATACTTTTTTCAATGTTTTATAAAATTCATTTTTAGTTAAACCGTCTTCAAATATCTGATCAGTAATAATAAATTGCTGCAATAGGTTCTGGTTAACCTGAAGCTCATAGTCAACTAAAAATCTGTTGAGTCCCATATTCAAATCCATTATGAAATTTTTCTGTGTTTTTGCGTCAGCCTGTGACATTAAGTTAATATGTTCAGGAGCAACCTGTGTAGCGCAGGCAACAACAATTGAATCTTTTCCTTTTGGTTTTACAACATCCATTACATTATCCTTTGGAAATTCTACAATAAAGTGAAAATCAGCATTTTCATCATATTTCTTTTCTCTTAAAAATCCTTCATCAATTAACCAATCTTTAACTGTTTCTTCAATTTCCATAATATCATCGCTTTAAATTATAATAAAATATTTATTTTTTTATTATATATAATAAAGTATGATTGATTTCAATGAATTATTAGTGATGAATGTTAATGGTATTGTTTCATCCGAGATGTTTACATTCATTTTGATTGCATTTCTGGCTTCACTTGCAATTGATTTGATATTTGGTGAACTTCCAGGAAGAATTCATCCTGTTGTAATCATTGGATCAATAATTGATTTTTTTAAAAATATATTCATTAAAATAAAAAACAAGACATCAGGTTTATTGGTTGTTATAGGGGTATTTGTTACAGTAAATATTATTTTATATTTATTTTATTGTATTTTATCATTTAACATTATATTATTGTTTATTTTATTTATTATATTATTATCATCTTCATATTCTGTTAACATGCTTTTAAAAACAGCTGTTGATGTTAAAAATGATTTAAATGAAAGTATTGAAAAGGCAAGAAAGTCAGTATCATATCTTGTAAGCAGAAACACTGATGAGCTGACAGAAAGCTTTATTGTATCCGCTGTTATTGAAAGTCTTACTGAAAACATCACTGATTCGTACGTTGCTCCTGTGTTTTATTTCTTTATTTTTGCTATAATAATGTTAATAAATCCAGTTAACGATTGTATATATTATTTGTTGTTAATTCCAATGTTGTACAGAGCTTCAAATACAATGGATGCAATGCTTGGATATAAAACCGATGAACTGAGAGATATCGGTTATGTTCCGGCAAAGCTGGATGATATCCTGAATTACATTCCTGCAAGAATATCTGGTGTAATGGTTGTGATATCCGCATTTTTACTTGGTTTGGATGCAAAAAACAGTTTCAAGATTATGATGAGAGATGCAAGGAAATGTCCTTCTCCAAATTCAGGCTATACAATGGCAACTACTGCAGGTGCATTGAATATCCAGTTAATCAAAAAGGATACCTATATTTTAGGTGATGACAAAAAAGTAATAGTAGCAGATGACATTTCAAAAGCTGTCAGGCTATCAAAATTAGCAATCGCTTTATTTACAATAATTATGATTATTATATTTACATTGGTTTATGTGGTATTATGAAAGTAGCAATCATTTCTGTTTCGAATAAGGGTCAAGAGTTGGCATTGAACTTAAAGGAAAAATTAGATGATGATTCAACAATCATAAAGACTGATTTATATCATAAAAATGTTAAAAAGTATTTTCCAATTTTATTTGATGAATATGATGCCATAATTGCAATCATGGCTTCAGGAATTTTAATCAGGTCAATTGCCCCATTGGTTGAGTCCAAGGTAACAGATCCTGCAGTTTTAAACATCGACGATAACGGAGAGTTTGTAATATCTGCATTGTCAGGCCATCTTGGAGGAGCCAACAAATTAACCAAAAAGATTTCTGAACTGATTGATGCAACACCAGTCATTACAACATCAACTGACGTTAATAACAAGTTAGGAATCGATGTTCTTGCAAAAGACTTATACCTATCAATTGATAATACAAAAGAGATTTTATTTTTCAATAAAGCTATTTTGGAAGGCCGTGAGATTTCATTTACAGTCAATCCAAACAAAAAATTCGATTATCTTTTCAATTACTTGAATGACAATACACTTGAAATAGACGTTTCAATCTATTATTCATCAAAGATGAATATGGATGAAATTCTCGTCAGCCTGGATGAGCATGAACTGATTTTAAAGGAAAGAAAAATTGTCATTGGAATCGGCTGCAGACGGGGAAAGGAATGTGAATACATTCATGAAGGACTGGAAAAATCCTTAAATGACTTGAACATGGAAATTTCCAGAATCAACATGATTGCTTCAGCTGAAATTAAAAAGGATGAAAAAGGAATTCTTGAACTGTCTGATAAATTGGATATTCCTGTTAATTTCGTTGAAATGGATAAATTGAAACTATTTACATCAAATGATGTTGTAAAATCAGAATTTGTATTTAAAAAATTTGGAATTTATGGTGTATGCGAACCGTCAGCATTAATTACAGCAGGCTTTGATTCAAAATTAATTTATAAAAAGACATCTTATAGTGGTGTTACAATAGCAGTTGCTATTTCAAAATAAAAGGAAAAAAAGCTAAATTAGATTGATTCTAATTTAGAAAGAACTTCCCAAATTAAAGTTCTTGCGTGAACTGGAATATTAGGGTCATTACTGATTTCATCTAATTTTCCAAGTACTGTACTTATTCTTACAGACTGATCCTGTTCGTCGTCTTTTAATAAGTCGTTAGAGTCACTTGCAGCTTCTCTAATGTTACGAGGAACAGTGTTATTTTCTGAAATGTATACTAAAATTTCACATACCTCATCAATAGTTTGATTGCTCATAATACTCCCTCCAAAATGAATTATTAAAAACAAGTAAATAAAGTATTAAATTATATATTTGTCTATAATGTCTTTAAATATTTTGTGGTGACAAATTAAATTTTTGTAGAAAAATATATATTGTTTTAAAAAGGAATAATATATTATGTCAGATATAAGTAAAACAACAATAAATTTACCAGTAGAATTAAAAAAAGAATTAAAAAAATTAGCAATCGATAACGATACTTCCCTATCCGGTTTAATCATTGAAATGATTGAAGAAGGATATGAAAAAAGAACAAAAAAAACTGTTAAGTCAGAGGAAGATTAAATAATATCTTCTACTGAATTTAACATATAAGTAATGAATTGAGTTTTTGCGGTCTCTTCAACAAAAACTGCAAGTAATTTAGCTTCTTTTAAACAGTCACTGACACAAATCACACCATGATTTTTTAAAATCAAAACATCTTCATCGCCGATACCTTCACTTGCGCTTTTTGCAAGCTCATCTGTTCCCGGTTTTTCATATTCAATGTATGAAAGGTATGGAGATTTTATTGCGCCGAATCCTTCAAGTCTTTTAAGCCTTTTTGATGAAAATGCAAAACCTGTTGCATATGGTGAATGGGTGTGGACAATAGCGTTAACGTCAAATCTTTTTTTATAGATTTCAAGGTGCATGTTTACTTCAGAAGATGGTTTTCCTTTAGTTAAAACGTTTCCGTCAATGTCAACCAGGACGATGTCCTCTTCACGCAAGTCTGAAAGTGACTTTAATGTTGGAGTAATTCCTATTATGTCTTTGCCGTCTTTTTTAAATCTGGCACTGATGTTGCCTGATTTTCCTGAAACAAGTCCTTTGTCGTAAATCTCATTTGAAACTTCAATAATCTCAGCAATATTTTTTTTCATTAAAAAACCTCTTTAAATGAATTTGAAATGTTTGTATTTTCCTTTGTGAAGAACAGGAACTTCAGCAGGAGTAGGTTCAATGTTATAGATTTTCTGGAACTCTGTTTGGGTCTGGAAAGTTCCTGAATTGATTAAGTGAATTCCCTTAAATCTTCTGTATGTGTTAATGTGAACGTGTCCTGTGTGGAATACATCAGGAACCTCGTCAATTACAAGATAATCTTCAAGTTCTGAAGCTAATGGAGTCCTTTCACCATAAATTGGTGCCAAATGTCTTTTTTGAAGTAACTCTTCCATCAGCAGATCATTTCTCTCGTGTGTAAATCCTTTAACAGCCATTACCAAGTCATCAAAACTACGTCCATGGTAAATTAAAACTTTTATTCCATCAAGAGAAACCACTCCAGGGTTTGAGATGAATTCAACGTTGTCAAGCTGATAAAGTGCCTTAGCATACTCTTCAGGCACAGCCGGCTGAGGCTCAGCAACTCTTGATGCATCGTGGTTTCCAGGAGCGATAATGATTTTGATGTCGCTTCTAATGTTTCCTAAAAACCTTGCAGCTTCATTGTACTGTTGAGTAATGTCTTTGATTGCCAATTCCTTTTCCTGGTTTGGATAAACACCAATTCCGTCTACGATATCTCCACCGATGATAAGATATTTGACATCTTCAGCAACTCTTCTTTGCTCTTCAGTACCGTATTCACAGTTAATCCAGTCAATAAAGCGTGAAAATGCATCTTCAAGAAATGTCAAACTTCCAATGTGAACGTCAGACAAAAATACTATTCCAAAGTCCATTTCCTTTTCAGGAACCCTTAAAACACCTGGGTTTATGATTTGCTGACCGAATGCAAAGCTTGAATCGTCACTTTTGTTAGCAATAACACCAATAACTTCATCTTTTACAAGCTTTTCAGCTTCGGCAAAGAGCTCTTCGTTTTTATTTGAGAACAATACTGATATTGTTCCGGTATCATCTTCAAATTCAACTATTTTATGTCCGTTTTTACTTGATCTGATTTCACGAACCATCAGGATTAATGTTAAGCTGTCCTGGGATTCATCAATATCAGCGATTTTAGTGAAATTCCTGAGTTCAGGCCTTTTTTGAAGGATGTTGGAGAGCTTTTCATATCTGCTTTTAAAGTAGGTAATCAGGTTTTCAAGCTCACCGCTTGTGTATGATTTTTTACTTGTATCCTGAATGATTTCAAAGTCATATTCAACATTGGTTTTCTGCTCGTTTCTTTTAAAAGTAATCTTTTCATCCTTTACTGTTTCAGACGCTTCAAGAATTTCCTCATTTACATGCTTTTCTTTAGCATCAGATTCTTTTTTAAATGAATCCATTGAAGAAGGCTTTTCAGCTTCTTTAGGTTTTTCGACTTTCTGTGGTGTTTTTTCAACTTCCTTAGGCTTTTGGGTTAAAGTCTTTTGGGAGTTATCTTCAACAGGTTTTTTAACGCCTGTAATTTCATCAACAATTTCACCACTAACAGATACCAAGTCCTTTGAAGTGAACTTATCGCTTTTTAACTTAACTATTAGAGTTGATGCAAAATCTGTAGGGTCTTCTGCATTAATGACAGTATTGTAAGCTTCAGGTGATAGGTTAATCCCTTTTTTTGCAAATTTTAATAAGATTTTATTTGTTGACATATCAATTAAGATTTTAATTTTAATATGTAATAAACTTTGAGAATTATCATATCAAACATTATCTTTATTATATATTAGAAAGAAAATTAACAATATTATAGTAAAATGATTGTGATAAAATGGCGAATAAAATTGTTAGAATTATTTTAATAATTGTTGTATTTATTATCTTTTTTGAAGTAGGGCTTATCAGTTCCTATACAATAGTAACTGCCGAAGCTCCTAACATTCCTGGATTAATAGATATGCAAGTAGATAAAATTTCATCCATTTTCAACCCAGAAAATGTCAATGAGGTTTTAGTTAAAGATCCTACTCCATTAAAAATTTCCAATAAAAAAGATGTAGCGCTGCAGCTGGAAAGCCTGTCTAAGGTCGACGGTGTTAACATTGATTCAATGAATATCACAACTTATGATGATACCGACAATGAAAACCTAACAGTTAATATTGAGGCTTTAGGATACGCATCTCCAAATTCAACTTCCGGCCAAATCATCATTAGTCAGGACCCTTCATACAAGTTGATTGCAACTGGAAGCGCAACATATAAAGGAACAGGACTGATGGTAGACACTAATACAATAGTTATTACTTCAGTGTTAAAGTTATATTAGTGATTTAAATGATTAACGTAATTGGTATTGGTCAAAATAGAGACAACATGACTTTAGGAGCCCTAAAGGCAATTGAAGAGTCTGACGTCATCATCGGTTATAAGAAATACATCAACCAGATTGAAGATTTGATTTCAGATAAGGAAATTGTCAAAAAAGGAATGGGTGATGAGATAGCAAGAGCTGAATTTGCAATTCAAAAAAGTCTTGAAGGCCAGACCGTAGCATTGATAAGTTCCGGAGACCCAGGTGTCTTTGGAATGGCAAATGTACTATATCAGATTGTAAGCAAGTATGAAGATGTTGAAATCAAGGTTTATCCTGGTGTATCTGCACTGAACTATGCGTCAAGCCATCTTGGAGCACCTTTAAATGATTTTGCAGCTATAAGCTTAAGCAATATCTTAACTCCACTTTCTGAAATAGAAAAGAAGTTAAGGTACGCACTTGAGGCAAATCTGATTGTTGCAATCTACAATCCTTTAAGCAAAACACGCAGAGAACCTTTTGAAAGGTTTAAGAAATGTGTTTTAGACATCAAAGGTGAAGATGCATTAATCGGTATTGTGGACAGTACCTATGAACCTCCAAAAGAGACAATCGTTAAAATCAAGGATTTAACCGAAGACATTGTCAACATGTCCTGCACATTGATTGTCGGAAACGATTTGACCTACGTGCAGGAAGGCAAGCTAATAACTCCAAGAGGCTATGTAATAAGGTCTAAAATTCATCCTTTATCACAAAATCATTATGAAAAATTCTTAAATGGCGAAGTGCCACACGGCCCTAACAGGGACTGTGAATTCTATCCATGCCACTATGACGGACAATACTGTGACTTCTGTTACTGTCCGTTCTATCCGTGTGGAGACTCTTCAACCGGAGGCGAGTGGATTAAAGGCAAAGGCGTTTGGAACTGTAAGGAATGCATGTGGCTGCATGACAAAAAAACAGTTGAATGCCTAAGAAAACCTTTAGAAAACATTTTAGAAGAGGTTGAAGACTTAAAAACTAAAAAGAAAACATTGCTCAAGATGAGAAGAGCATGCTTATTAAATAACGATCCAAATGATTTATAAGAGGTAATTTAATTGTCAATCAAAAACCTTTTAATTGAAATGAAAAATTTATCGGAACTGATGGTAGATTTGGCTTATTCGGCTGTATTGTTTAACAGTAAGGCTGCAGCTGAAGAAGTAATTGAACTTGAAAATGAAGTTAATGCAATGAATTATGAAATAAAAAAAGAATCATTGGTTGCTGCAAGATCATATGAAGATGCAGAAAAACTGACCGCATTGCTTGAAATTGCGGAAGCTGCTGAAAGTATTGCAAATGCAGCAAAAGATTTAGCTGATTTAGTTATAACTGGTTTTAAACCACATCCAGTATTTAAAATGGTAATGGAAGAATCAGATAAAAGTATTGTTAGAGTAACAATTGATGAATCATCCGAACTTGCAAACAATACTTTAGGAGATTTACTTTTAGTTAACCGTACCGGTATGAGAGTAATTGCTATTAGAAGAGGCATATCCTGGATTTACGGTCCGGATAAACATACTACACTTTTAGCTAACGATACATTAATTTTAAAAGGAACAGAAGCCGGAGCAGATTTGCTTGAAAAACTTGCAACAGGCGCATGTTCCCTTGAAGACATTCCAGAAGAATTAGAAGACGAAGATTAGAGTGATTAAAATGATTAGGGGTAGTGATAATTGTGACAGAAAGTCAGCAGAAGAAGATTCGCAGTTCACTATCCGAATTTTATCAAATTCACAAATTCACAATTAAAGAAGGTTTAATCGCTCTTTTAATCTGTGCTGTCGGCGATTTAATCGCTGGTATAATTTTAGGCAAAATGACCTTTTTCCTTGAAACATTTCCAGGTCTTTTAGTTATAATTCCTGGAGCTATCGGAATGAGAGGAAACATCTTTGGCTCATTTGCTTCAAGACTATCAACAAACCTTCACATTGGTCTGATAGCTCCTGAATTTGAATTTTCAGAACAATTAAATTACAACATTTTCTCATCATTTGTTTTGACACTTGTTCTATCAGTATTTTTAGGAATAGTAGCAAAAATATTCTGTATATTGCTTCACTATCCTTCAATGGAACTTATTGACTTTATTTTGATTTGTACAATAGCAGGAATCATTTCAAACATTATAATGCTTCCGATTACAATGCTAGTTTCATTTAAAAGCTTCAAGCATGGTTGGGATCCGGACAACATCACAAGTCCGATCATTTCGGCATTCGGAGACTTATTTACATTACCCGCTATTATCGCATCAACATTTATTTTAAACTATATTGACATTAATGTCATAGTTAAGGACACTGTTTTAGCAGTATTGCTTATTTGCGTATTGATAAGCTTCATTTACTGCTACAGATTATCTGATGAGACTAAAACCATATTAAGGCAGTCCACACCTGTTTTGCTTTTATGCTCCTTTTTGGGAGGTTCAGCAGGCGGAATCCTGAACAGTTCAGTTGAGACACTTCTTACAAATCCAAGTCTTTTAACATTAATTCCTCTCTTTTCAGGTGAAAGCGGAAGCTTAATAAGTATTTTAGGTGCAAGATTATCTTCAGGACTTCACTCAGGTTTAATTGAACCGTTAAGAAAACCTGAAGGAAATACAATTCACAACTTTTCAATATGCTTTATTCTAGCTATTATTGTATTTCCGTTCATTGGAATATTGGCTGAAGCCTCATCAATTGCACTTGGAACCGCTGGTGTCGGATTTGACAGGATTATTGCAATCAGTACCATATCAGGTCTTGTTTTAGTTGCAGTAATGGTAATTCTTGTATATTACGTTTCAATTACTTCCTACAATAATAATCTTGACCCGGACAATATAGTAATTCCAATTTCAACCAGTATTACAGATTCAATTTCAAGTCTTATTTTAATTTCAATTTCCCTATTGTTATTGGGTCTTTTAATCTAAAATCCAGCCTTTAGGATGAACTTGCATTCATTTGTCCTGAAATAATCATAGTTTAAGTTATTTTTATCAAAATCCTTTGGAAGGGAGACTATAACAGCCTTCGCTTGAGGTTTGTCCAGGTGAACAAATACTATTTCGCTGGTATCATCAAAAAATTCAATTTCATCATTGAGATAAATAGCTTTTGAATATGGCGAATGCCAGTCCTGGCTTCTATCCTGTGTTGTATCAATAAAATAATTCAAATCCTCATTATCATCAATTAATAAATAATAATCGGACTTTTTAAGATTTCCCTTAAAGATTTTGAAATAGTTGCAGCTGTTTTCGTCCTGTCCGTGATTGTGATTGCATTTTCCAGGGTTTTGAAAATCCTTAAGCACAAATTTTTTGTAAAAGTCACATTTTACAATTCTATTTACTGAATAGATGTTATCTGAGGATATTTCATCACCTATTTTTACACTTGAAATACTGCTCTTGAGGGGAACTAGCTCCATCGATGATTTGAGCCGGGATGAAAAGAGCTTTTCGAAAACCATCTTTTTGTAGTTATTTCCAAGCACGATAAATTTGACATAGGAAACGCTGTTTGGTATTACCTCACCGTTTTCATTTACAATTGCAAGGCCCGGTGTTCCCTTTTCATATTCCTGCCAGTTTTCAGGCACTCCAGGATTGTTTATGAGATTGTCTACAATTTCTGAAGTTAAAGTTTCAAAATGCTTTGACTGCTGGGTTGTTGTAACCTTGCCGGTCATGTCTTCTGTGGATGTAAGCACAACACCTGTTATCAAAAGCAGAATCATCAATATTATTCCTATTTCAATCAGTCTCATCTGTTATCAGCCCGTATTTTTTTCTGTGTGCATTGTCTAAAATCAAACTGTATCCGTCCCCGTCAAGCTTTTGGCCGTTATAGTGGTCTGCAAATACCACATGATCAGAGCATGACAAAGACTCATTTTTAAGTGGAGTGTGGGGTTGGATAAATACTTCAAATCCGTAATGGGGACATTTTCCATTACCTTCAAGCCGACAGAGATAGCAGCTTCCGTCGGCACTTTCATGAAAGTATCCGTTGTCAAGACAGTCCTTCATTACGCCTGGATCTCCATGGTGGATGTAAGGGTCATATGGACATTTCCTGATTGTTAAGGGAGCTGTTGCCTCTATATATGATTCAGGTGAGTCAAAGTGATGCAATACCATATATCCGGAAAGTGCGGTTCCATAATGATAGGTATCGTCATATGTCAAAATCCCTGACGCCACAGTGAGCTTGGCTATTGGAAGGGGGTCTCTCAAGCCTTCAACCGGCACCTGCTTTTCTACAATGTCTGAATAACTTTCACCGTCCTTTTCAATATTTAATTTAACTTTAAAAAGCAAATACCATGGGGAATCCGTGTTTTCAACAGACAGTGCCTCTGATGTGATTTTAACGTCATATTTCTTTTCATATTCAATGTTTCTTTCAGCCAAATGCTTTTCCAGTTTCTTTTTGATTTCCTTTTCGCTGTCAAAAATTGGCCATCCGTCAAAGGCCTTCTGGGTTACCTCAGCTATTGAGTCCCTTTCGATAACCTCCAGGTTTTTTGCGTAATCCTCAACGATATATCTGAAATTGTCATTTGAAGCTGAGTCAATATTTTCATGTTCAATGTAGTTTATTGTACTTACAACAAAAATGCATACAAGCAATAATGCCATAATCAAAACGGCAGTTGTACCTACAATTATATTTCCTTTGGAGTCGATTTTCATTTTTAAAAATTTGGACTGTAGCTTATAAATTTATTTTGCAAGTGCGACTTTATGATTTTGCACAAATGTGTATTACAAAATCAAAAAAATCATCAAAATAGTAAAAAAAAAATACCTATTTATATTATTGCGGATAAATTATACTTATTGAAAATATATGGAGGATTTACATGTCAGATACTGTAAGAACATGGCGTCATATTCAACAGAGATATAATCTAATTGGTTCCAAATGTACCACATGCGGCGAATTATTTTTCCCGTCACGTGTAGTTTGTCCTAACTGCAGAAGAAAAGGTAATCTTGAACCGTTCCAATTTTCCGGAAAAGGTAAAATTTATACATATTCTATAATCAGATCAGCACCGGACGATTTCAAAAAATCAGCTCCTTATGCTGTAGCTGTAATCGAACTTGAAGAAGGTGCAAAATTAACTTCACAACTTGTAGACTGTGACGTTGACGACATTGAAATCGGCGACGATGTAGAAATGGTATTCAGAAGAATCAGAGAGGATGGAAAAGACGGAGTTATATCCTATGGATACAAATTCAAAGTTATCAAATGATACTGCCGTTATTTTGGTAAGTCACGGTAGTACATTACCTTTTGCTGAAGAGGTTTTCAGCGAAATAAAAGAAAAATTTATCAAAAAATCAGGCCTTGCAGCCGAAATAGGTTATATGAAAGTTTCCGAGCCTACAATCAGTGGTGCTGTGGAAATCTTAAAGGGTGAAGTCGATGATTTAGGTAAAATCATTGCGCTACCTGTATTTCTGGCTCCTGGTATCCATACAAATATCGATATTCCTCAGCTTTTGGGTCTTGAACCGCTTGAAGTTGACCCAAGATGTCCTGACGGAAACTATCCTGCCGAACATTACTTGTCAATTGCAGATGATGTTGACTTTGACGGTGAAATTGAGCTATTAGGCTCAATCGGGCCTCGTGATGAACTTTTAGACATTATCGATAAGAGAATTTCAGAGGCTCTAGCCGATTCAAAATTAGACGGCGATGCAAAAACCGGAATTCTGCTTGTAACCCACGGTTCAAGACTCAATTACAACAAGGAATTTGCAACTGCCCTTTTTAATAAATTCGAAAAGGCTTGCGATTTGCCTTCAAGCTTTGGATTTATGGAATTGTGCGGACCTAGCATCCCTGAGTCCATCAATAAACTAGCAGAAGAAAATGATATTGAAAGATTGGTAGTTGTTCCTGTCTTTATCGCTCCTGGAATGCATACAACCCATGACATTCCGCATATTTTAGGATTTTTGGATGACCATACACATGAACATGACCATGACCACGTACATGACCTGACTCCTGTGGACTTTGACGGAGAAATCCTATATCCTGAGCCTATTAAAGCGGATGACATTTTAATCGATATTTTAATTGATATGGTAAAAGAAGCGATTTAGCTTCTATATTTTTTTGAAAAATTTTTCAATCAAGATAACTTAAATGAATTTAACTTAAAACTTAATTATTGGTGTAAAACATGTCTGATAAAAAAACTGGAATTTTATTATTGTCCCACGGCTCCAGACTGGACGATGGGGAAGATGTAATTAAAGCTTATAAGGAAATGTATCTGGAGGAATTTCCGGATGCTATTGTAGAATACGGATTTATGGAAATCAGAAAACCAGGTATTCCTGAAACAATTAAAATGTTAACTGAACAAGCAGATTTGGAAAAGATAATCGTTGTGCCTGTATTTGTAGCTCATGGGCTTCACACAAAAAGAGATATTCCTACTCTGCTCGGCATTGAAAGTGATTATGAAGCAGATGACCATGGTCATCATCACCACCATCATGACCACGGCCACGATCACGGACATCATCATCACCACCATCATGACCATGATGATGAAGAGGTCGAATTTGATGGTGAGATTGTCTTAACCGAACCTCTAGGTGTCGACAAGCGTATGTATGAAATCATTAAAGACAGGGTTTCAGATTACTTATAATCTGAAAACATTTTCTCTTTTTTTCTTAAGATTTATTTATTTTAAAATCCATACTAATATTCATGACTCTTAAGGTCTCTGATATTGGTGAAAAGGAATTGGTCAAATATATTATAGCCAATTCAAAAGATATTACTCCCGATGACACGGCGATAACTGATTTTGATTCCACAAAGCTGATTTCAACATGTGACATGCTAATCCAGTCAAGGCACTTTCCTGAAAACATGTCATATTATGATATAGGCTTTAAGGCCGTAACAGTCAACGTAAGTGATCTTGCAGCTATGGGTGCAGACCCTCTAGGCTTTTTACTTTCAATTGCCATTCCTAAAGATATGGGGCTTGATTCATTTAAGGAAATTATAAAAGGCGTTTTAAAGGCATGTGAATTTTACGAAATTCCACTTTTAGGCGGCGATACAAACGAAGCATCTGAAATCATCATCTCAGGAACAGCTTTAGGCCTGTGCGATAAGCCGATGATGAAAGACACATACAACATGGGCGATTTAATTGCAGTCACCGGTGACATTGGCCTTGCTGCACTTGGCTTTGAGCTGAACGTTTTAGATAACATCTACGTCAAAAAGGCGCTGAAGCCTGAGGCAAGACTGAAAGAGGGAATTGTCTTAAAGGATTTTGCAACTTCAGCAACCGACATTACCGACGGGCTTGCAAGCGAACTTTACGAAATCAAAAAGGATGGCTTCGGCTTTATGATTTATGAGGAAATGCTTGAAGTTTCAGATGAATATAAACAGATTGCAAACAATCTGAATTTGGATTACCTTGATTTGCTTTTACATGTTGGGGAAGATTTCGAGTTGCTTTTTACAATATCAAATGAGAATCTGAAAAAATTGCCGATTGACTGCAAGGTAATCGGTGAGGTAACGGATTCAGACGTAATTGAACTTACACTTGAAAACGGTTTTGTTGAATTTATCAAAAACAGGGGCTATGAGCATTATGTTAGTGAGTAATGAATTGTATAAGAAAAGCTCAAATACACAAAAAATCAGATGTGAGATTTGTGCAAACTACTGCAAAATCTCAGATGGCAACTTTGGAGTTTGCAAACAGCACAAAAACATAAACGGCGAACTTTTTGATGAGTCATATGGTGTGGTGTCATCCCTAAGCCCGGATCCGATTGAAAAAAAGCCACTTCATCACTTTTTACCTGGGACTTTTACATACTCAATCGGCGGTTTTGGGTGTAACATGACATGTTTGCACTGCCAGAACTATATGATATCTCAGGATTATGATAAGTTTTCAAGAGCTATCAAAATAACACCAGAAGAGGTCGTGGAAAATGCACTTAAGTATAATTGTAGGTCAATTGCTTGGACCTATAATGAACCTACGATACACTTGCCATTCAGCAAAAAAACTTCTCTACTTGCAAGGCAAAAAAATCTTAAGGTCATCTATGTAAGCAACGGCTACTTTTCTCATAGGTCACTTGAAGAGGTCTTGGGTTTTGTGGATGCATTCAACATAGATCTGAAGGCAATGTCAGATGATTTCTATAAAAAGGTCTGCGGTGCGGATTTAGGTGTTGTTTTGGATAATCTGAAAAGGATTTATGCTGAAGGAAAACATCTGGAAGTTACAAATCTGATAATAAATGGCTATAACGATTCATCCGATGAGA
Organism: Methanobrevibacter sp.; assembly: GCA_017459665.1. Lineage (GTDB taxonomy): Archaea > Methanobacteriota > Methanobacteria > Methanobacteriales > Methanobacteriaceae > Methanocatella. The sequence goes on from JAFUCN010000086.1 coordinate 28,251, forward strand.
TAAGTCAGTTGTGTGATTATGTTGTAGAGGAATTGGGATGTGATGTTCCTCTGCACTTTTCAAGGGCATTTCCATACTATAAAATGAATGATATTTCACCGACAAATGCTGAGACATTGTATATGGCACGTGAAATTGCATTAGATAAAGGAATTGAGAACGTTCATTTGGGAAATATTTAGGTGCTGGTAAGGTGGATGGTGAGTCCACCTCGATTAGTCATATCAAATCCTCAAAGAATGTCACACATTAAAATTCCAGCTAAATTTATGATTTAGATAATCAAAAACCATCACTTTGAAGACTATAACCTTGCTTTGATTCAAATCAATTCTTAATCAGAAACGCTTACGTCTTCCATTCGATGATGATAGGAAGATATGTGACCGCTAAAAACAAAATGCAGTCAGATAGCATTTCTACCATTGCACCCCTCCATATAGGAGTATAATTCTGAGTTTATAATTTTCTATCATTTTTTTCTCCTATTTGTTGAAATTTTTATCAGTTCCAGAAATTAATTTTTTATTACTTTTTTTATATAAAGTATTATCTTAATTTTTTTTGTAAAGATTTATATATAAAAAAAAATAACTTTTAACCAATGAGTTTATATTTTGGATATCATTTTTTCCAAAATTAATAGTAAATCTAGGGTATTTAATTACCCTAATTTATTATTAAAATGCTTTTTTTTCAACGAACTTCTTAATTTTAATAATATTTTTATTATAAATCTTATTGTGATTATTTTAATGTTTCTAAATCAACAGCAAAAGAGATTTATCTTATTTAATAACTAAAAATCTTGTTAAACGAGAGTTAATTGGAAATGTTTCAAAATTTTCTGCAACTGAAAGATTTTAGTAAAATGAACTATTAATCTCCATTTTGAACCACTCTTGGACTCATTTTATATTAAATTAAGGATTGATTATTTTATAATGAATTATTCAATATTAATTTAATCAATCTTTCTTTTTAGTATTTTAATTTTAATGTTCAAATAAAAAATTTTGAACCACTTAAAAAAAAGTAAAATTAAAGTTAGTTATTCTGAAAAACTAACTCTTTCGAATTTTTCAAGGGTGTGCAATGATTTAGTCGCATCCACACCTATTTTTGTAGTTGTTCCATCACTTTCAGCAACAGGGTCAAGGGATGATCCACGAACGTTTGGAACAATCATGATGTCTCTGTCACCTTTAATACGTGTAGCTATTGCATATTCAACGTCTTCTGCGTCAAATACATCAACATCAGTATCCACAACGGTACAGTGCTTAAGTGAAGGGTGTGCAGACAATGCAGCCATAATAGCGTTTTTACCGTCACCTTCAGTCTGTTTTCTGATTGAAACAACCGCATGCAACCAGCAGCAGCCTCCTTCTGTTAAGACAACATTTTCAACTGTAGGAACAGCGTTTTTGACTGCCTTATATATTCTTGGCTCCTGTGGAAGACCTTGCAACAGTTTATGTTCAAATCCTGCAGGTAAGATCGCATGATAATAAGGATTGTCCTTTTTGATATGCATCTTTTCAAGGTTGATAACCGGCTGGTCACGGATAATGTCATAAGTGTCAGTCAAATCAACAAAAGGACCTTCAGCAACAGTTTCACTTACAGAAATCTTACCTTCAAGGATAATGTCAGCTTGCGGAACTTCCAACTCACCGCATTTAATCAATTCAAGTTCACCATCCTTAAATGCGTTTGCAACGTCCATTTCATTGTAGTCAATAGGTATTGAAGTTGTACTTGCAAGCAAAATTGCCGGATCCATTCCGATAGCTATTGCAATGTCTAAGTCTTTTCCGGCCTTTTGGGCATTCTGGAAATAGGTATAGAGGTTTCTTGGAACTATCCTTATTACAAGCCTTTTGTTGTCAAGAACCATCATCCTGTGAATTGAAGCGTTTTGAATTCCGGTTTCAGGGTCACGGGCAAATACAACACCAGCGGTAATGTATGCTCCGCCGTCTCTTGTGTAGTGGGTTAGGACAGGAATCTTATCCAAGTCAATGTCTAAAGTATCATAATTTGAAAAATCAGTGAACTTGTCCACTTTTATCGGGTTTTCCATAGCGTCAATGATTTTTTGGGTAATTTCAGAAACTTCACAGTTGATTGATTTTGCAATCTTGTCTCTTGTATTGCATATTCCGGAAACGACAGGAATGTCATATCCTTTTACATTTTTAATAATGACTGTGTCTTTTGGATATTTTCTTAAGACTTTTGCTACCTCGTATTCGCTTGAAAGCTCATCGGTAATTTCAATAATATTTTCATCGTTGATTATCATGTTATCACTATAGGTTAATTTTTTTGTCTTTTAATTTGTCTAAAAGTCCTACAATTTCAGGATTGCTGATAGAAAGGATTTCCCCTGCAAGTACTGCAGCGTTTTTACCGTTGTTTATACCGACGGTTGCAACAGGAACACCCGGCGGCATGCTGACGGTAGTAAGCATATAGTCGTCACCATTTTCATTGGTACAAGGAACTCCGATAACCGGCCTGTCGGTAAGGCCTACGATTCCGCCTGTAACCTGTGAGGAGTTTGAACTGATTCCAATGAATATCTTTGCATTTTTCATGCATTTAACCTAATTTGTGAACGAGCGGTTTGACCTGATTGGACAGACCACTGTAGTATCGTGGCTTATTTTAAGTCTGTCTACAATGACGGTGAGCTTTTTGGCGGTTGCCTTGTG